>NZ_NHNG01000354.1:0-9888 GCF_002287155.1 Arsenophonus sp. ENCA | reverse complement strand
CATAAACGATTATCTCGTAACAGCCGCTCTTTGTTGATCATTTCAAACCTTTATTCTCTAAGTTAAACCTCTTTTTATTCTCAATAGCGTGACAAAAAATGCAAGTCTCTATTCAGCAACTAGTTTAAAGTATCGATGAACAGATAACCCGTGAAGAGGAATTACGCCAACTGGATCAGGCGGTTGTCGATGAGCGGGCCGACGAACAGCGTCAGGCACTGAATAAAGCCAACCCAGAACAGGAAAGCGAGCGACGCACCGCTGCGTTTGACAAATTCTTGCGTTGTGGGCTGGGTGAGATGAGTCCAGAAGAGCGGCAAGCATTGCGAGAGCTTCGCGCACAAGGTACGACACCTGAGGACAAAGGCGGCTATACCGTCCCGAAAGTGATGTTAAACAAAATCGTCGATTCAATGAAAGCCTATGGCGGTATTGCCAGCGTAGCACAAATTCTCATGACATCTGACGGCCAGACGATTAATTGGAGCACCTCGGACGGGACAGCCGAAGAAGGTGAATTGTTAGCAGAAAACACAGCAGCCAGTGACGGTGAGGTCACCTTTGGTACAGCCAGCCTGGGTGCGAAAAAATTATCATCAAAAATAATTAAGGTTTCTAATGAATTATTGCAAGACAGTGGCGTTGATATTGAAGGCTACCTGGCTGCTCGTATTGCCCAACGGCTGGGACGCGGCGAAGCAAAATATTTAGTGCAAGGTAGCGGTGCGGGTACCCCCCTGGAACCCAAAGGACTCGAAGCTTCGGTGACTGGGACAACGAATACCGCAGCAGTAGACAAGTTCACGTGGCAAGAAATATTGGCATTAAAACACAGCATTGATCCGGCTTATCGCAATGGTGGCACATTCCGTTTGGTGTTTAACGATAACACGTTAAAAATGCTCAGTAGAATGGAAGATGCCCAGAAGCGCCCCCTATGGCTACCGGAAATTGTCGGCGTTGCGCCAGCGACGGTGCTTAATATACCCTATGTGATTGATCCGGCGATTGCGGATATCGGTAAAGGGAAAAAGTTCATTTACTGCGGTGACTTTAACCGTTTTATCGTCCGACGCGTCAGCTATATGACACTAAAGCGTCTGGTTGAACGCTATGCAGAGTATGACCAGACCGCCTTTGTCGCTTTCCATCGATTTGATTGTGTGCTGGAAGATACAGCCGCTATCAAGGCACTGGTTGGAAAACCGAATTAACCCTTCCCCTTCCCACTGATGAAAAGAGAAAGATGACCGCATTGGCGGTTTTTTTATGCCCGTCATCTGGCGGGCATAGGAGTGACTTATGTTATTAACGCTTGAAGAAATCAAGGCGCATTGTCGTCTTGAGGCCGATTTTAACGAAGAAGACAACGTACTTAATTCGATTGGTCAAGCCGTTGTGCAACGCACCGAAACGTATTTAAATCGAAAGTTATACCCCCCTAAGGCAAAAATACCGACTGCGGATAGAAACGGCATACACCTGACGGCAGATATTAAAATAGCCATGTTGCTTCTGGCTTCGCACTATTATTTTAATCGGACGGCGTCTTCCAATTTTGAAAAAAGTGAGTTGCCAATGGGGTTTACCTGGAATGTACAACCTTACCGGATTATCCCGCTATGAAACTGCGTCATGCAGAAACCAGCGCAACCTATCGCTATCCCGATCCCGGGGAACTCAATACACGGATCACCGTTCGCCGTCACAAGAATACACCTGATAATACGGTGGGATTTGATGATGTCTATCCTGATAGTTTTAAGGCATGGGCAAAGGTCATGCAGGTAGGGGCAACAATCTATCAAAACTCTGCACAACTTAATGATTTAATCACCCATTTTATTACGCTGCGTTATCGCCGAGACCGTCATATTGAGCGTGATTATCAAGTGGTGATTGGGGATAGCGTGTTTCAGATTAAGCGAGTCCGTGATTTAAATTATTCCCACCGTTTCTGGCTGCTGGAATGTAAAGAAACAGGCAGCGAGCCGCTAAGGAGAATGACACATGGACATGTTGCATATTGATTTTGAACAACCCAAAGAGTTGGTTTTTAATCGTGCGCGTTTGAGAAAAGGCTTCGCAAAAATTGGTCAGGCTCATGCTCATGTTGCCAGACGGTTAGCCAGACGCATACGCGGGCGTTCTTCCCGAGCAGGAGAAGCGCCCGCCAGTCAAACGGGAGCGCTAGCACGTTCCATTGCGTATAACGTCCCGAGAGCCTCTAAACGCCGTTCAGGGCTGATGGTCAAGATTGCGCCTAGCTGGAAAGGGGAAAAGCGAAAAAACCTCTGGGGACGAGGCGGAGTACCCATTCAGGGTACGTATTATCCGGCGATCCTTCATTATGGTGTCAAGCAGGCTTCCTATGGCATGTCCAAAAAGGATCGTCGCCATAAACGCCACCATGCCGTCGGTGGGGGTTGGCGTATTGCGCCACGTGAAAACTATATGGTTGGAGCGTTGGAAAAACTGAAAGGCTGGACACAACACACGCTCAGTGACGAATTGCAAAAATCACTTCGGCCTCAACCCCGAAAAAGGAATAAAAAATGAAACTCAGCCCCGTTATTACCGCGCTGCGTACTTATTGCCCTCGCTTTGAACACAGGATAGGCGGCGCGGCAGAATATATTACCGCCCTCGAATGTACTCACCTGGAATTACCGTCAGCATATGTTGTCCCCAACGGATCCAGTGTTGGTGAACAACGTTCACAGACCGATTATTGGCAAGGGTTAACCGACCAGTTTTCGGTAATTGTCATTCTTAATAACACCGATAAACGCGGTCAGTACGCCTCCTGTGATTTGATTGATGAAGTTCGCAGTGAAATATGGAGGGCCATCCTTGGATGGACACCTGATCCGGCCTACGGTGCAATTGAATATGCGGATGATGAATGTCTTGATGTGAACCCGAATGAATTAATCTGGCAATTTCATTTTAAAGTCGAAACTGAAATAAACGCCGAAGATACCCGCCATTATGCTGACCTGAATCATTTACCTGATTTACACACCGTTGCGATTGACGTTAACGCAGCGTCAAGCAACGCACAATCGCCTTTGGAGATAAACCTGAAATGACAGGCACAAGACCAGAAATTATTTTTATTAAGCCTAAGCACGGGCGAAAAGTGCCTATTCCGCAATATATGCGGGATACCAACGAGTATTTTGGTGAATATTTGCCAGAAGAAGGATTGCAGGTTCAAAAAACGCTTTTTTGGATCAGAAGAAAACAGGACGATGATATTGAAGAAGTGAGTGAATCCCACAATCCCCCTCTTGCAATCAATCAAGAGACGATTGATACCGCAAAAAATAAGCCAAAAAAGGCTAAAGAGGAGACGCAGGAATGACCATTAGCTTTAATACCGTGAACGCCAATTTGCGTGTGCCTGGGTTCTATCCGGAAATGGATAACAGTGCTGCCAATACGATGCAAGCCAGTGGGCCTGCCTTGCTCATTGGTCATGCATTACCCACTGCACAAATGACCTTGAATTCACCAATAATCATGCCCTCGGCAGAAATGATGCAACAGCTAGCCGGTCGTGGCAGTCAGTTACACCGCATGGTGCGAGCATATCGCCGGATTGATGCTGTCGGTGAACTGTTTGTCATTGCTGCACCTGCTGTACATGAAAACAAGGGGACGAAAGCAACAGGCGAGATTGCCATTAGTGGCACCGCAACCGATTCAGGTGTCGTTACGCTGTATATCAGCAACCAGCGTATTTTATCTGCTGTCAAGCAATCGGATACGGCGAATACCGTTGCAGCCGCCCTTGGTAAAGCGATCAATGACAACGAAGATTTGCCTGTCACCGCGGCAATTTCAGCTGGAAAAATCATCTTGACCGCAAAGCATAGAGGGTTAACTGGCAACGATATTCCATTGATGCTGAACTATTATTCGCCGACAGGCGGTGAGAATACGCCTCACGGTCTTAATATCACGATTACGGCCATGAGTGGCGGCGCTGGTTCACCGGATATGGATAACATTATCAGTGCCATGGGTGACTCCTTATTTGATTTTATTGGATTACCTTTCTCCGATTCTGCTTCACTGAAAAAGATGGGCGCGGAGATGAATGATGAGAGCGGTCGTTGGAGTCCTTATCGTCAGTTGTACGGGCATGTTTATACCGCCAAAAGAGGTACGGTGGGCGAACTGGTCGCTATTGGTGACTCATTAAATGATCCGCATCTCACTATCGCTGGATATGAACCTGCAATACAAACCGCACTTGATGAACTGGTAGCGGCACGACTGGCACGTAGCGCGATATTTCTGCGTAACGATCCGGCCAGACCGACTCACAAAGGTGCGTTAAACGGCGTATTACCTGCGCCATCTGGCAAACGTTTCATCTTGACAGAGCAGCAATCACTGCTTTCACACGGTATCGCTACCGCTAATGTAGAAGGGGGTGTCTTATGTATTCAGCGTGATGTGACAACCTACCAGAAAAACCGTTACGGTGTGGCGGATAACAGCTATTTGGATAGCGAAACGCTCTATACCAGCGCCTATATTTTGCGGCGCTTGAAATCGGTGATCAGCAGCAAGTACGGACGGCATAAACTGGCCGATGACGGTACACGATTCGGAGCAGGTCAGGCGATTGCTACCCCAGCCGTCATTAAAGGTGAACTCTGTGCGGTTTATCGTCGGTTGGAAGATGAAGGGATTGTCGAAAATTTCGATGCATTTCGTAAAAATCTTATCGTCGAGCGTAATAAGAATGACCCCAATCGCATTGATGTGGTATTTCCGGCGGATTATATCAATCAACTTCGGGTATTTGCGTTATCGAATCAATTCAGGCTGCAATATAACAATGGTGAGGTTATTTAATGACGGGCAAAAGAAGAATAGGCGGCACCTGCTATTTTAAGAGCGATGGGCAGCAACTCTCATTGAATGGCAGTGTAGAAGTGCCGATGAATACGGTTATCAGGGAGGACATGGTCGGACTTGATGGCAGTGTGCATTACAAAGAAACGCATCGTGCACCTTATATCAAAGCTGAATTTAAAGTCGAGAAAAGTTTCCCCATCCAAAAACTCACGACAGCCGATGAAATGACCATTACCGCTGAATTAGCTAACGGCATGGTGTATGTGTTGTCTGGCGCGTGGCTATCAGGCGAATCTTCACATAATGTTGACGAAGGCACGGTCGAGATGGAATTTCACGGAGATGAAGGATTTTATCAATGAAATCAATAGCACTAAGTAAGCCGATTCAGGTACACAATAACAAAGTCACCGTACTGGAAATTCAGGAACCGACGTTTGATCAGGTTGAAAAATACGGCATTCCTTTTAGTTACTCTGAACGAGGCGATATGCGGCTGGATACGCGCTCAGCACTCGCTTATCTTCCTGAGCTAGCTAATATCCCACGCTCTTCAGCGCAACAGTTATCGTTACATGATGTATTTGTCGCCTCGATGACCATCGTGAGTTTTTTTACCAGTGCCCAGAACTTAGCAGTCTCAGACGACGAGTTTACAACGTTGCCTGGTTCTGGCGCATAAACCCCTTTGAATTACGCCAGCATCGGCTAAGCCAGTTCTTTGATCTGGAAGCGGAGGCTGTTCGCATCAACGAGGAGCGACAGGGTGGCTAATAGTTTTGAGTTAAAAGCGATCATCACTGCCGTCGATAAACTCTCTGCCCCGCTCAAGGGGATGCGGCGTGAAATGAAATCCTTCAAGAAAGAGTTTAGCGCAGGAATGGCGGGGGCGGCTGCATTAGGGGCTGGCGTTGTGACTGCAATGGCTGGCCCCATCAAGCAGGCGATAGACTTTGAATCGACGATGGCTGATGTCCGCAAGGTGGTTGATTTTGATACGCCTGCGCAGTTTAAACAGATGTCGGAAGATATTCTTAAGCTCTCGACAGAATTACCGATGGCCGCAGATGGTATTGGTCAGATTGTGGCCGCAGGCGGTCAGGCAGGGATAGCGAAAGAAGAATTAATGTCCTTCGCTCAATCCGCTGTAAAAATGGGTATCGCCTTTGACCAGACGGCTGAGCAATCTGGGCAGATGATGGCACAATGGCGTACTGCATTTCGGTTGACGCAAAATGATGTCGTTTCGCTTGCCGATAAAATCAACTACCTTGGCAATAACGGGCCAGCCAATGCCGCAAAAATCTCTGACATTGTGACCCGCATTGGCCCACTGGGTGAAGTGGGCGGTCTCGCCTCCGGTGAGATAGCGGCCCTTGGCGCAACCATTGCCGGAATGGGTGTTGAGTCAGACGTGGCGGCAACCGGTATTAAGAACTTTATGCTGGCGTTAACCAAAGGGAAATCAGCGACAAAATCGCAAAAAATCGCACTACACACCTTAAAAATCAGCCCCAAAAAACTCGCCGCACAGATGCAGAAAGATGCGAAAGGCGCCATGTTGATGGTGCTGAAAGCCCTTGAAAAATTGCCTAAAAAAGATCAGATGGCATTATTACACGAGTTTCGCACCAATAAAAAAACGCTCTATTTTTAAGTTTAATTCAGCATGATATATAAATAGTCAAAACCTTATAAATCAAATACAACTTATTGTAATTTAAGAAAATTTATGTTTTTTAGTAACTTGCAGATTAATCATTGCTTTTAAGCCATTTTTAGAATTTTATATGCCTGTGCGAAACTCGTGTTAATAAAATTGATAGTCACTACCGTCTCTTTAAAGTGCAAGAGATGGAACTGCGAGAAGGTGATAGCGTCAAATCAACTGGCGTGTTCGGGCAAAACATCCAGGCGGGCAAAACCTTTACCATTACCGAGCTAAAAAAAGGCAATTTTTTATTTGCCGATAAAATCATTATGGAAGATGAGCACGGTAAAAAAGCATCATTCACCCCGAAAGCCGATAGCAAACTGGAATACCACTACTGTGAAGCGTTTGGGAATAGCCTTTATAAAAATCAAACGGTCATTGCGGTGTTTAACGAAAAAGAAGTGAATAATTCGACCATCAACCAGATAAGACGCAGCGGGAAGAATATTATCGGCATCACTGGTTTGGATAGCGAAAGTATCCAAAAACGGTTACAGCAAAGTGAAATTAGCACCACCGTGCTCTCAGATATCCAACAAGGCAATGAATCCTTCATAAAAGCCGCCGATGTCGCAAAACATAATGTCACCCCTGATATCCAGAAACAGCTAAACATCGCCATTGACCGGCGGACGAAGTCAAATATAGTCTTTAATAGCCTCGATGTCGTTGCTGATGCAGCAAAATCCAGTGATTTTTCGTTTGAAGATTGTGTAAAAACCTTTAAAGAGCGGCTAAGAAAAGGCGAGGTAAAATGGGTGGATAAAGCAACACACGAATTTTATGGGCGCTTTATTCGCAAAGAAGATTTTGATAACGAAGTAAAAATCCTCTCGCAGATTTTACAGGGCAAAAACAGTCAATTGCCGTTAATCCAGAATAAAGAAAAACGGCATTTTACCGGATTAACCCAAGGCCAACAGAAAGCCGCCGAACTGGTTTTAACCTCAAAAGACCAGACAATCATGATACAAGGCTATGCGGGTGTCGGGAAAACCACCCAGTTTAAAACCGTAGCACAAGCCCTTAACGATAATCGACCCGATGTGAATATCGTCGGCCTCGCACCCACCCATAAAGCCGTCAATGAATTACAGGCGGCGGGCATAAAATCCCAAACCATTGCCAGTTTCCTGATGGAAAAGCACCAGAACAATCTAAAAACATCGTATAAAAATACCCTGTTTGTGATTGATGAAGGCTCGATGATTGGCAATAAAACCCTGGCAGAATTACTGGTTAACATCACGGATAATGCAGGGAGAGTCGTCCTCTCAGGGGATGCAAAACAGCTAAAAGCCTTCGAGCGAGGCGCGCCTTTTGCCCTCGCCTGGCAACGAAGTGCCGCCGATAAAGTGGTGATGGACGAAATCGTCAGACAAACACCTGAATTAAAACCTGCCATTGAAGCAATCATTGCTGGAAACACGCAAAAATCACTGGATATTATTTGCCAGGTTTCTCCTGACCGGGTAGCAAGGAATAATGGCGCATTTATCCCCGAAAGCGCAATCATGAAGGGGGATTCATCAGGTAAACCACAGGAAAACGACAATCAAATGCTAAAAATGGTGATTGATGACTATGTGGGGAGAACGAAAGAAGCGCGTGATAACACGGTGATTATCACCCCGTTAAATGCCGATCGAAATCAGTTAAATGAAAACATTCATGCGGTGATGCAAAGTCAACAGATGCTAGGTAAATCAGCCCATATTTCTGTTTTACAACGCATCAACCATCAGGAAGCGGATTTAAAAGATAGCCAATTTTGGCAAAACCAGTTGGGGCACATCGCAAAAATCAATCAACACTATTTTCAGATAACAGAGATTTCAAAAGAAGGCATTGTTAGTCTGGTAAATCGGGAAAATAATCAGGAGAAATACCTGTCACCGCTTGAAGTGAATCCAGCCGTCGTCGCGCTCTTTGAAGACAAAACCATTGAAGTCTCAGAGGGTGAAAAAATCCGCCTCACCACAACCGATAAAGAACGCAACATTGCCAATAACGACAGGGGCATGATAAAGCGGATTGAGGACGATAAGCTCTATATTGAGTTAAACGGCAAGCTCGTCACCTATCAACCACAAAAAGAATATGCTGATAGACATCTGGATTACACCTATGCCATCACAAGCTATGCCTCACAAGGCGCTTCTTATCCATATGTCATCGTCTATGAAGGCTCGCGTACCCTCGCAGCAATCGATAATACCTATGTGGAATTATCCCGCGCAAAAGAACACGTTCAGCTTTATTTATCAGATGGCAATGCCTGGATGAAAAACCTGACAAAAAATTCCGGTGACAGATTAACTGCGCATGACATCCTGAATAAACAGGAAGACCAACTTGCTCGCAATGAAATCAGAATTTGGGATAACAGCAAAGAAATTGGCAACACCAAATTAGCGCAAAAAATCGACCAAACCCTGGTTGAAAGCGCCAGATTCTCACACCATGACCGACCTGAATTATTATTGCCAGTCACTAACGAACACGGCATTCAGCGGGGAAATCTTCATATTCCGGTGGGAGTTTATACAGGGAAAACAGATCTCGAAGAAGCCACTTACAAAGGTGCATCCGATGGTATCTATATCATATTAAATAAAGGCAATGATGAAAACAGCGTTAACCTTTATTCATTATCACAATTTGATGAGGCGCTAAAAAAAGATACCAAAGACCATTCGATTGTGATTGAACTCGATAATATCCCTAAACATGAAATTACTGAAAGTTTATCGCAAGATATAGAGGCAGAAAAAATTAATGATAAGCAGGATATAACATTAGAATCGGCTCTGCTGCATGATGATGAGAAAATACCCGATCTTCAACTCGAAGAAGAACAACCGAAACTGGAAAAAGAAAACGATGAAATTAATATTTCATATCATCATGAAGAAGAGAAAAACTCAAAAATTAAAGAGAAGGAGTATGGCGATTAATTTTTTAATATGTGCTAAACGTGATTATTGCGTGGCATAAAGATACCACGAGATAATATAAATTAATTTAATGCTAGCATAAGGCTATTACATTGGTTGCCGAAGGTCCTTTATGACCGCTTTCGACTGAAAAGTTTACTTCCTGCCCTTCATAAAGCGTTTTATAATCATTACCCTGAATAGCAGAATAATGAACAAACACATCCTGACTGCCGTTTTTGGGTGAAATAAATCCAAAACCTTTATCAGCGTTAAACCATTTAACAATACCTGTATTGATGCTTGACATATACGTTCCTTAATTTTGTTAATTAATCAAAAATCTCAAAGATTAACATGATT
>NZ_NHNG01000726.1:0-10172 GCF_002287155.1 Arsenophonus sp. ENCA | reverse complement strand
ACTTGTCGATCGTCTGTTGGTGATACTGGTTTGCAAAGAGGTCATTCTTAATGGCGCTGCGTTTCTTCATGGTGGTTAGCTCAGTAGACCAGCTTCCGATAACTTTATCAGCAAAATCAAACTCGGCTTAGGTTTTTCGAGGTGCCCTACTGATGGTTTTGCAATCTCGGTTGCCAGAACACGATTAAAATTTTGTGCTAGTGCGATAGAAAAATTACCGTTTCCACAATAAAGCTCCAGTAAATCACCTTTTGTGTTTTTAGTAATATTAATCGCCCATTCTAACATTTTGATATTTATTCCGGCATTGGGCTGTGTAAAACTATTTTCAATTTGGCGATAGATAATTGACTTACCTGAAATAGGTAATACCTCATCAATATGATCCTGTTCTAATATAATTTTTGTTTTTGCTGCGCGGCCAATAAGTTGTATATCAAAACCTTGATTAATTAGAGCGCTACGTAATTGTTTAGCTTGTTCAATCCATTCTTGTTCCAATTTTTTATGATAAATTAATGAAACAATAATCTTATTACTTAATGTTGATAAATAATCTACTTGGAAGAGTTTATACCGTAAAAGTGGTTTAGTTTTAATTAATGGAATTAAAGCAAGCATCATTTGATTAATTAATTTACTAGCGCTAGGTAATTGATCAACTCTTAAACGTTGTTTAGTCGTTTGATCAAACATTATATGAAATAAATCTGATCCTTCATGCCAGAGGCGAAATTCAGCGCGCATTCTATAATGGGAAAAATCAGAACGAAAAATTTCTGGCTCAGGTGCATTAAAAGGCAGCATAATACTGTTTAAATATTTGATTTTTTCAGCTAACTGCAAGTTGTATTGGGTAATTGACAAATTATTTAGCATGTATTCAGATTCATCTTGATAAAAAATTTTCTATCGTGAGATTGTAGGGAAAGAGAAAGAGAAGTCTAGCTTTGGTGCACGATTTATAGATAGTAATTACAAAGGTTTTCCTAAAGCTTATTTTTTGAATATTGATAGTAAGAGTCGTAAAGTTTTAGTTCTTCGATATTGGACGGTAATGCAAAAATAAAAATAGGTTATAATATTGTCTTAAAACCAGCGGAAAATTATTACAACAGCACAGGATTCATTCAATCTATTATTACTGTATAATTACTCATGACTATTTTTACTAACAATTCTCTTATCAGCATATTGTTCATTATTGTGATGAAATGAATGAAAAATGAAATAAAAAAAGTAACCTCTGCTCAGCCGAAAACGGCTCGGCCAACTATTCTAATTTTTGATTCTGGTGTTGGTGGGTTATCTGTTTATCGTGAAGTCAGACAGCTATTGCCAGATTTACACTATATTTATGCTTTTGATAATGATGCTTTTCCTTATGGAGAGAAAAGTGCAGAATTTATTATTGAACGTATTATTCGCTTCATCGATCAAATTCAACAAAAACATGAGTTAGCAATAGTAATTATTGCTTGTAATACGGCAAGTACGGTCAGTTTGCCTGTTTTAAGAGCGCATTTCCAATTTCCAATTATTGGGGTTGTTCCCGCAATAAAACCAGCAACTAAATTAACTCGCAATGGTGTTATTGGATTATTAGCAACTAAGGTAACGGTTAGTGGAAACTATACTAGAGAACTGATCGATCGATTTGCCGTTGATTGTAAAGTTGAGATGATCGCTTCATCAGAATTAGTCGAATTAGCAGAAAAAAAACTTCATGGTCAGGTAATCTCAAAAGAAGCGTTAGTGCGCATTGTAAAACCGTGGTTAAAAATGAAAGAACCCCCTGACACCATTGTGCTCGGTTGTACACACTTTCCGTTATTATCGGCAGAACTAAAAGAAGTGCTGCTTGACGGAACCAGACTTATTGATTCAGGCGCTGCAATTGCCAGACGAGCGGTTTGGTTAATCAATAACCATCAAAATTTGATTTTAACAAAAAGTAAAAATATCGCCTATTGCACAAAAATGGATGTTGAAGCTGAAAAGCTTATTCCTGTACTGATAAATGAAGGTTTTAATCGATTAGAAAAAATTTCTATTTAAGCCGATTTGTTGAAATATAAACCAATTAGACAAATTTTTTTAAATAACGGTTGCCAGCGGCTTAAAAGCGCCTATAATGCGCTCCCACTGGTTGAGAATAAATAATTAGATTTTTAGTCAGTGAAGTGAAAGAAAAGTAGAAATAACTACTTGACTTTACAGGTGAAAAGCGTAATATACGCTAGCTCGCACGCTCTTTAACAATTAATCAGACAATCTGTGTGGGCACTCGCAAGACATCATCAAAAAATATTTGATTTTAAAGTCTTGAAGAGTGACAAAACAGTTAATTCATATACGAACTAATATGCAGTAATGTTATTTTGGACAGCAGCGGCGAAGGTGGTCAAACACCGGCAAAGCGAGTTGAACAGAAGGGCGTTATATGGTCAGTAAAACATTCTTTGAGCATCAAGCTTTTAATTGAAGAGTTTGATCATGGCTCAGATTGAACGCTGGCGGCAGGCCTAACACATGCAAGTCGAGCGGCAGCGGGAGGAAGCTTGCTTCCTTGCCGGCGAGCGGCGGACGGGTGAGTAAGGTATGGGGATCTGGCCGAAGGCGGGGGATAACCACTGGAAACGGTGGCTAATACCGCATAATCTCTAAGGAGCAAAGTGGGGGACCGTTCTGGCCTCACACCTTCGGATGAACCCATATGAGATTAGCTAGTAGGTGGGGTAATGGCTCACCTAGGCGACGATCTCTAGCTGGTCTGAGAGGATGATCAGCCACACTGGGACTGAGACACGGCCCAGACTCCTACGGGAGGCAGCAGTGGGGAATATTGCACAATGGGCGCAAGCCTGATGCAGCCATGCCGCGTGTATGAAGAAGGCCTTCGGGTTGTAAAGTACTTTCAGTCGTGAGGAAGGTGTTAGGGTTAATAACCTTAGCAATTGACGTTAGCGACAGAAGAAGCACCGGCTAACTCCGTGCCAGCAGCCGCGGTAATACGGAGGGTGCGAGCGTTAATCGGAATTACTGGGCGTAAAGGGCACGCAGGCGGTTAATTAAGTTGGATGTGAAATCCCCGGGCTTAACCTGGGAATGGCATTCAAGACTGGTTAGCTAGAGTCTTGTAGAGGGGGGTAGAATTCCATGTGTAGCGGTGAAATGCGTAGAGATGTGGAGGAATACCGGTGGCGAAGGCGGCCCCCTGGACAAAGACTGACGCTCATGTGCGAAAGCGTGGGGAGCAAACAGGATTAGATACCCTGGTAGTCCACGCTGTAAACGATGTCGATTTGGAGGTTGTGGTCATGAACTGTGGCCTCCGGAGCTAACGCGTTAAATCGACCGCCTGGGGAGTACGGCCGCAAGGTTAAAACTCAAATGAATTGACGGGGGCCCGCACAAGCGGTGGAGCATGTGGTTTAATTCGATGCAACGCGAAGAACCTTACCTACTCTTGACATCCAGCGAATCCTTTAGAGATAGAGGAGTGCCTTCGGGAACGCTGAGAAAGGTGCTGCATGGCTGTCGTCAGCTCGTGTTGTGAAATGTTGGGTTAAGTCCCGCAACGAGCGCAACCCTTATCCTTTGTTGCCAGCGAGTAGTGTCGGGAACTCAAAGGAGACTGCCGGTGATAAACCGGAGGAAGGTGGGGATGACGTCAAGTCATCATGGCCCTTACGAGTAGGGCTACACACGTGCTACAATGGCGTATACAGAGAGAGGCGAGCCAGCGATGGGAAGCGGAACTCAGAAAGTACGTCGAAGTCCGGATTGGAGTCTGCAACTCGACTCCATGAAGTCGGAATCGCTAGTAATCGCGGATCAGCATGTCGCGGTGAATACGTTCCCGGGCCTTGTACACACCGCCCGTCACACCATGGGAGTGGGTTGCAAAAGAAGTAGGTAGCTTAACCTTTTTGGATGGCGCTTACCACTTTGTGATTCATGACTGGGGTGAAGTCGTAACAAGGTAACCGTAGGGGAACCTGCGGTTGGATCACCTCCTTACCTAGATAGATGGAATGTGAGTGTTCACACAGATTGTCTGATGAAATAGCGCGTCAAGCCAATCTAAGATTGACTAAAGAGCTTGAAGTCCCCTTCGTCTAGAGGCCTAGGACATCGCCCTTTCACGGCGGTAACAGGGGTTCGAATCCCCTAGGGGACGCCACTTTAGTGATTTAGAAAGGCAGTGCATCACGCTTTTAGTGTTGTGCATTGTTTGTGCTTTACGCAATAATGATTAAGCCAATTCAGTGAGTTGGTTTACCAATTATGCTCTTTAACAATCTGGAACAAGCTGAAAATTGAAACACACATTATTGAAAAAATAGTGTGGAGAACTCTCAAAACTCCAATTTGAAGTGTTATTCAAATAGGCAGACGAGTGGCATGAGCGAGCAGGGTGAAATTTGCGGCGTAGGCGCGCAGTCAGCGCAGCGTACATAAGTACGTGAGCATGACGAGCACCGCACAACAAAAAATTTCGCACGGCGCAGCCATGACGCTTCGGTATTATTTGATAAGAGACACCTTCGGGTTGTGAGGTTAAGCGAATGAAGCGTACACGGTGGATGCCTAGGCAGTCAGAGGCGATGAAGGACGTGCTAATCTGCGAAAAGCGTCGGTAAGCTGATATGAAGCGTACTAGCCGGCGATGTCCGAATGGGGAAACCCAGTGCATTAATGCACTATCGTTTGATGAATTCATAGTCAAACGAGGCGAACCGGGGGAACTGAAACATCTCAGTACCCCGAGGAAAAGAAATCAACCGAGATTCCCCCAGTAGCGGCGAGCGAACGGGGAGCAGCCCAGAGTCAGCATCAATATTTACCGCAGGAGAAGGGTCTGGAAAGGCCGGCAATAAAGGGTGATAGCCCCGTATCTGAAGCGGTAAGTGTTGTGAACTCGAAGAGTAGGGCGGGACACGTGTTATCCTGTCTGAATATGGGGGGACCATCCTCCAAGGCTAAATACTCCTGACTGACCGATAGTGAACCAGTACCGTGAGGGAAAGGCGAAAAGAACCCCGGCGAGGGGAGTGAAATAGAACCTGAAACCGTGTACGTACAAGCAGTGGGAGCGCCCGAAAGGGTGTGACTGCGTACCTTTTGTATAATGGGTCAGCGACTTATATTCTGTAGCAAGGTTAACCGCATAGGGGAGCCGTAGGGAAACCGAGTCTTAACTGGGCGTTAAGTTGCAGGGTATAGACCCGAAACCCGGTGATCTAGCCATGGGCAGGTTGAAGGTTGGGTAACACTAACTGGAGGACCGAACCGACTAATGTTGAAAAATTAGCGGATGACTTGTGGCTGGGGGTGAAAGGCCAATCAAACCGGGAGATAGCTGGTTCTCCCCGAAAGCTATTTAGGTAGCGCCTCGTGAACTCATCTTCGGGGGTAGAGCACTGTTTCGGCTAGGGGGTCATCCCGACTTACCAACCCGATGCAAACTACGAATACCGAAGAATGTTATCACGGGAGACACACGGCGGGTGCTAACGTCCGTCGTGAAGAGGGAAACAACCCAGACCGCCAGCTAAGGTCCCCAAGTCATGGTTAAGTGGGAAACGAAGTGGGAAGGCTTAGACAGCCAGGATGTTGGCTTAGAAGCAGCCATCATTTAAAGAAAGCGTAATAGCTCACTGGTCGAGTCGGCCTGCGCGGAAGATGTAACGGGGCTAAACCATGCACCGAAGCTGCGGCAGCGACACTTAGGTGTTGTTGGGTAGGGGAGCGTTCTGTAAGCCGTAGAAGGTGGACTGAGAGGTCTGCTGGAGGTATCAGAAGTGCGAATGCTGACATAAGTAACGATAAAGCGGGTGAAAAACCCGCTCGCCGAAAGACCAAGGTTTCCTGTCCAACGTTAATCGGGGCAGGGTAAGTCGACCCCTAAGGCGAGGCTGAAAAGCGTAGTCGATGGGAAACGGGTTAATATTCCCGTACTAAGGGTTACTGCGAAGGGGGGACGGAGAAGGCTAGGCTATCCGGGCGACGGTTGTCCCGGTTTAAGCGAGTAGGTGGGTAGTGCAGGCAAATCCGCACTGCTACAACACTGAGACGTGATAACGAGCCACCAAGGTGGTGAAGTAGTTGATGCCCAGCTTCCAGGAAAAGCCTCTAAGCGATAGGTAATCATTAATCGTACCCCAAACCGACACAGGTGGTTAGGTAGAGAATACTCAGGCGCTTGAGAGAACTCGGGTGAAGGAACTAGGCAAAATGGTGCCGTAACTTCGGGAGAAGGCACGCTGGCATTAGGTGAAGGGTCTTGCATCCGGAGCTGAAGCCAGTCGAAGATACCAGCTGGCTGCAACTGTTTATTAAAAACACAGCACTGTGCAAACACGAAAGTGGACGTATACGGTGTGACGCCTGCCCGGTGCTGGAAGGTTAATTGATGGGGTAAGCCGTAAGGCGAAGCTCTTGATCGAAGCCCCAGTAAACGGCGGCCGTAACTATAACGGTCCTAAGGTAGCGAAATTCCTTGTCGGGTAAGTTCCGACCTGCACGAATGGCGTAATGATGGCCAGGCTGTCTCCACCCGAGACTCAGTGAAATTGAACTCGCTGTGAAGATGCAGTGTACCCGCGGCAAGACGGAAAGACCCCGTGAACCTTTACTATAGCTTGACACTGAACATTGAGCCTTGATGTGTAGGATAGGTGGGAGGCTTTGAAGTGTGGACGCCAGTCTGCATGGAGCCAACGTTGAAATACCACCCTTTAATGTTTGATGTTCTAACTTAGGCCCGTAATCCGGGCTGAGGACAGTGTCTGGTGGGTAGTTTGACTGGGGCGGTCTCCTCCCAAAGTGTAACGGAGGAGCACGAAGGTTGGCTAATCACGGTCGGACATCGTGAGGTTAGTGCAAAGGCATAAGCCAGCTTGACTGCGAGCGTGACGGCGCGAGCAGGTACGAAAGTAGGTCTTAGTGATCCGGTGGTTCTGAATGGAAGGGCCATCGCTCAACGGATAAAAGGTACTCCGGGGATAACAGGCTGATACCGCCCAAGAGTTCATATCGACGGCGGTGTTTGGCACCTCGATGTCGGCTCATCACATCCTGGGGCTGAAGTAGGTCCCAAGGGTATGGCTGTTCGCCATTTAAAGTGGTACGCGAGCTGGGTTTAGAACGTCGTGAGACAGTTCGGTCCCTATCTGTCGTGGGCGAAGGAAGATTGAGGGGAGCTGCTCCTAGTACGAGAGGACCGGAGTGGACGCACCACTGGTGTACAGGTTGTCATGCCAATGGCATCGCCTGGTAGCTAAGTGCGGAAGAGATAACCGCTGAAAGCATCTAAGCGGGAAACTTGCCTCAAGATGAGTCTTCCCTGACAGTAATGTCCTATAAGGGGTGTTCGAGACGAGGACGTAGATAGGCTGGGTGTGTAAGCGTAGCGATACGTTGAGCTAACCAGTACTAATGACCCGAGAGGCTTAACCTGACAACACCGAAGGTGTTTTGGGAGAGAGAGAATTTTAGCTTGTTTTGAGATTGAATCTGGTCGGATTTTGCTGAAGGCCGAGGTGTGTTCGCTACTGAGGCAGGTGAGCAGACTGTAAGGCAGCGAAATAAGACGGGATAAATAGAAAAGAATTTGTCTGGCGGTAATAGCGCGGTGGTCCCACCTGACCCCATGCCGAACTCAGAAGTGAAATGCCGTAGCGCCGATGGTAGTGTGGGGTCTCCCCATGTGAGAGTAGGGAGCTGCCAGACTTTAATTATGTTAAGAAAGCCACCCAAGGGTGGCTTTTTGACGTTTTAATTATTGATAACGCATTGATTTAAAAAACTTATTATTTTGTAGTCGGAAATAGAGCTAACCTATTAAAGAATGCGACGTATTAGCCTATCAACGCGGATCCTGCGTAAACGGCGAATAAGTTTTTTAATTTTTACTGGATAGCGCTGGATATTTTCAAGCTCTTGATAGTGACTTACAATATGAGTATTGGTTGTTATACATTTTAATTCTTTGTTTTTTTGCTGTAATAAAACTTTTTGGGGGTCATGAATTAATATTGCATTCTCCAAATCCAGTCCCCATGCACGAGGATTGAGATTATTACCGGTTATTAATTGCCAGTTATTATCAATCCAAATTCCTTTTAAATGATAGCTATTTTCTCCGTCTTTCCATAATCTAATAGTTAATTGCTGGTTATCTACAAAGCGTTGTAACCGACAGATAAAGCGGCGTAGATTAATTTCATATAAATAAGGTAATGCACTGATAATTTTAAAAGGTTCTTCTGGTGGAATATAAAAGTCATTAGCTGTTTTATCGCCAATGATAATTTCAATTTGTTTGCCATCACGCAATAATTTACTAATTATACGCGTTAAAATAGTGGGTAAATTAAAATAGGGTGTACAGATAGTCATTTTCTTTTCTATAGTGTTCATTAAATGCGTAATAGTTTTATTTAATTCGTTTTTTTTGCCTAAACCGATTAATGGAGTTACTGCTAACTCTTCATTTGTGGCATTATTTTGCAATTGATAGTGACAACTTTTTAAGCTATGGCGAAATTGTTTAATTAAACTTTTAATTTGAGTATTGCGGGGACGATGAGCTTGATCTAGACGCTGGATAGCGGGTGAAGATAGCAAGCTTTGGTCGATAAAGCTTTTCATCGTCGCAGCTAATTGAGCATTATCTAATATATGATAACGATCGTAACGATAACGTTGGTGTTGCTGGAGATAGACATCATTAATGCTGGCACCGCTATAAATAACCGTATCATCGAAGATAAAACCTTTTAGATGTAAAACACCTAATGCTTCACGTGTGTTGACCGGGATACCAAAAATAGCGATTTCTGATCCTGGGTATGCCATTGCCATTTGATAATACCAATCGGCATTAGTTGCGCTGGCATCTGCACCAATGCGACCACGTTGAGCACGATGCCAGTCAACCATTATTTTGATATCTAATTCTGGTCGTGCTATTTTTGCTTGATAAAGCGCATTTAGTATGTCTCGTCCTGCATCATCATGTTCGAAGTAAAGTGCAGTAATATAAATATACCGTTGAGCGTTGGCAATTTTGTCCAACAGAGCTTTTCGAAAACTTTCTGCTTGGTATAGGGTGACAACTCCAGCGGCAGACTGAGGTAATTTTGCTAATTGCTCAAGATATTGCTGATGCTTTGCTTTTTTTAATTTGGACAACATCACAGTGTAAATTTTCTCTTTTTTATTAAAGGAGTAGATTACATACTCTGGTTTAGGTTTATTGAAAATTGGTGATCCATGATACCATTAGTTTAATTTTTTGTATCTATTAATCCAATCTATGTTGACCGATTGTTCAGCCACTATTTATTTAGTTATAAGATTATTTTCTTCATAGTGTTAGATCAAGATTGACAATACTATCTTCAAATTGAATATCGAGACTAAAACCTAATTTTTGTGCTAACTGTAGCATTTTTTTATTTTCAGGCATGGTGATTGCAGTAAGTTGTCGAGTGCCTCGACTACGGCTATATCTAATAATTTTGTCCATTAACTGATATCCAAGTGTATTACCTTTCATATCAGAACGCACTAAAACGGCAAATTCTGCTTGCTGATTGTCAGGATCTTCTACCACACGAACCACGCCAATAATCTCGGAATTTTTTTTAATAGCGATAAAGGCCATTTCTCGGTCATAATCGATTTGTGTCATATTCGCTAAGTCATCATGGGTAAATTCGCTAATTTCACTAAAGTAACGATAATAAAGATCTTCTTTTGTTACCTGAGTAATAAAATCTTTGAGTAAATGTTCGTCTTCGGGCAGGATAGGTCTAAGTTGACATTTACGCCTAGGAATTTACGCCTAGGAATTTCAAAGATCCTGAGGCCGTATGAAATAGGGATCACAGTCGGTAAGATTTGCTGTTTTTTTCAGCACAAGAGGGAGTGAGATCATTATTTGTTGGCTAATCGACTGATTTTTGAACGAATTTGCTGAATTCAGGCAGATCTTCCCTGCATTACATCACGTAACGCATTCGCGCTATTTCCACTGCGTTAGCAACCAGATCCTTTGTTACCAGCCCATACAAGACCCGCTGATAGACCATTTTCCCGCCACACAGAATACATTTAAAAGGGTCCGTATTGAGCAGTGCTTGGCTGAGGCTGGAAAATGT
>NZ_NHNG01000258.1:0-10243 GCF_002287155.1 Arsenophonus sp. ENCA | reverse complement strand
TGGAAGATGAACTTGCCAGAATCGATGAGGATATGAACAGCCACATAATGAACCACTTTAAAGATCTGGCTGGCAGACTGAGCAGTATTAAAGGAGTTGGTACAATGACGGTTGCCGCGTTGCTAGCCGGAAGTTCCAGAACTGGGTAGTCTCTCGAGGCGCGCTATCAGCGCGCTTGTAGGTGTTGCCTGTCAATGCCAATTGAATTCTGATCCACTTTGCTAAAGTAAAACTGATCCACCCCCTTTAATTTACTCGCTCAGTTCCGCTTTCAATTTTTTATGTAGCTGACCGCTTTTTAGCTTGTCTTTTAATATAGAGAAGTAATTTATTTGATACTTGTGGGAATATCCGGGAATTGGCGGGAACTCATGGGATTTCTTGAGGTTTTAAGCGATTTTATGATTTGATACCAATGCTTAAAAAATAAACAATTCTTCGCCTAGAAGTAAAATATTTGATACCACTACAAGCAAGCTTTAATGTTCTTTAAATTGCATTTACAAAAAATTTTAACTGGGCCAATACCTATTTCAGGCTCTGGCCCGGATGTTAGGATCAGAGTGATCTACTTCTGACATGGTTTCTCGGGTACTGATTTCAATTTTGGATAAAATCTCTCTAAATTGTTCTTCTGACATGGATTCCATGCGTAAAGCTGCTCGTTTTCTATCTGCNYWCRAGTTTMGSASSRATWRAWWWWCNGNMTCWATNWWTTMWRYTWARTWCANCAKSANYATNRYRAMTANGWMANWWASCTWRTWRMKCMMRTWCWMSTKRTTSTAANKYYWMSAARATTKATGTTTTTTAGTAACTTGCAGATTAATCATTGCTTTTAAGCCATTTTTAGAATTTTATATGCCTGTGCGAAACTCGTGATGTACAGATAAAACTAAACGGAACTTGTTAAAAGCAGGTGGCGGCTATGCACGTATATTTGGTCCAGATGGCAGTGAGCTAACAACCCCCCCCTTGGCAGAAAATGAGGAAGGATTACTGTTAGCTACGCTTGACCCTGCTTCAATTACCTTCGCCAAAGCGATCGCCGATCCGGTCGGGCATTATTCACGTCCAGACGTAACTAGCTTATTATTTAATCCTGCGGCTAATCGCCCGTTATCGATTAAAGCCGCTTCTTTTATTGAACTAATAGATACAAAACAGATTGTATTGCCAGGGAGTGAAGAGGTTCAGACGAATTAGAATATTCTGACTGTTAATTGAACAAATGTAGTGATCAATTCTAATATATCCACTTGACTGTATTTATCTGTTTTAACGGTGAGATAGTGACTAAAATTTGTGGTTAGGTGGTAATTATTTTTTCAGTCTATCTTCTATTTATGTGCCTTTCTAAACTTTTTCATGGTTAAGAAAATGTTTTGCATTTCGTTTTTTTGCAAGAAAGTTGCTATTTTTTAATAAGGTATTTCGTGCATAAATTTTGGCTTGACGGTATAAAAATAAACAGACCGATAGTCTTATCAGTTAAAAATGTTTTAGCGTGCTATTCAATAGCCATTATTGGGGCTTAAATGGACAGAGAAAGATTGCATTATTTATTATTAATGTCTTGTATATCTTGTTTAATTTAACCAAAATGAGTGAGTTTTTTATCGTTATAAAGTCTATTTTCCATTAGGAGTTGGCGTGCCAAGATATTGTTTGCTTTGTTTTCTTTGTATGTCGATGGTAGTGTCAGTTGCCAATGGTGCCAATCTTCGTTTAAAAGTTGAAGGATTGACAGGAGAACTTGAAAAAAACGTTCGTATTCAGCTCTCAAATATCACTCAGGATGAAATTGCCCCAGATGGCCGTTTCCAGGTCAGAGTTGATAAAGCAATTCGTTTAGGGTTAAGGCCGTTAGGTTATTATGAACCCACCATTGAATTCTCTTATCAGGAATTTAAGCCTCCTTCCCGACCCGTTTTGACAGCCAAAGTTGATCCTGGAAAACCTGTTCATGTTGAAAATGTTAGTATAACGTTAAATGGGGCGGCTAGATATGATAAAGATTATGCGGAAATGATAGCTCGCAATACGCCACCAAAAGGAATTATTCTTAATCATAGCGATTATGATGATTTGAAACAGGGATTTAGTCGGCTGGCGGTGCGTAAAGGTTATTTTGATGCAGAAATGGAAAAAAGTCAGTTAGGGGTCTCATTGGCTCACAGGGCTTCTTACTGGATATTTGATTTCAATAGTGGCGAGCGTTATCGCTTCGGTGCCATCAAATATGAAGGCTCTCAAATTCGCGAAGATTATCTAAATAATATTGTTCCCTTTAAACAGGGAGACTATTACGCCTCTGAACAATTGGCTGAATTCAATCAACGGTTAGTCAATACCGGTTGGTTCAATTCCGCAATTGTGACCCCTGATATTACTAAAGCTCGTGAAAAAGGCACGCATATTCTGCCAATGGACGCAGTATTAACGCCACGTGCGCGTAATCATGTTGAATTAGGTGGTGGTTATTCGACCGATGTAGGTCCCCGAGTCAAAGCTACTTGGAATAAACCCTGGATTAATTCTAGAGGACAGAGTTTTACTTCCAGCCTTAGTCTTTCGCAACCTGAACAAATTATTGATGCCAGCTATAAAATTCCGCTAAAAAAGAGTCCATTAGAACAATATTATGCCGTTCAGGCGGGCTTTAAACGAACTGATCTAAATGATACTCAGTCTGATACCACCACCCTGAATTTATTAAGGAATTGGGATTATTATAAAGGTTGGCAATATGGCGTTAATTTGCGCTGGAGTCTTAGCCATTTTACCCAGGCAAATATAACCAATACTACCATGCTTCTGTATCCTGGAGCCAGCCTTAGCCGGATACGACAACGAGGTGGTGCTATGCCCTATTGGGGGGATAGCCAGCGATATAGGATTGATATTTCTAATACTACTTGGGGTTCAGATATCGATTTTATGGTATTACAAGCACAAAATGTTTGGATAAGAACACCCTGGAAAGGGCATCGTTTTGTGGTAAGAGGCCATCTTGGTTGGATAGAAACTAATCGATTTGACAAAGTCCCACCTGATCTGCGTTTTTTTGCTGGTGGTGATCGCAGTATTAGAGGTTATGGTTATCAAAAAATATCACCCACCAATAGCCAAGGAAAATTAACCGGTGCTTCAAAATTAGCCGTTGGCTCACTGGAATATCAATATAATGTGACAGGTAACTGGTGTGGCGCAATATTTGTTGATGGTGGTGAGGCGGTAAATGATTTTAGTAAAGATAATTTTAAAGTTGGCGCTGGCGTTGGTATTCGCTGGGTTTCACCGGTTGGGCCTATTAAACTGGATATTGCTGCGCCGGTCGGTGATCCTGATCATAGCAAAGTACAATTTTATATTGGGTTAGGTGCTGAACTATGAAATGGGTAAAACGCATTAGCCTGGTCTTATTGTTTTTGTTACTAATATTATTAACGATGATTGGTTGGATAGTTACCACCCAATCAGGCTTACATTTTGCCCTTAATACGGCAGTCCGTTGGTTGCCAGGATTAGAAATTGCGACCATTTCCGGTGGCTGGAGTGATTTAAATTTGCAGGGAGTTCGTTATCGAACCAAGGGTATTAATGTTGATGTTGATAAGTTTAATCTTTCACTCGAAGTTAACTGTTTAAAACGTTTTCAATTGTGTGTTAATAATATTTCAACTGACGGCGTCGATGTTAAGATTGATAGCAAAGCCTTTGCATCTACCGAAGAGCCAGCCAACTCAACTCTATTGACTAAATTGTCAACGCCCTATCCTATTTTGTTAAATCAGTTAACACTAAAAAATATCAATATTCAGCTCGATAACAGCCAGATTTCGCTGGCTGAATTAACCATGGCGGCTGATTGGCGAGCTAATCAGTTAACAATTAAACCAACGACAATTAATGGGTTAGTGGTTAATTTGCCAAAAACTTTAGTGGAAGAAAATAAAGCCACAGCAAAAGCAGTAATAAAAACCAGCGATCAGGTAGCCGATAAATCACCCGCGGAAACATTAAAAGCATTATTTGCTGAGCCCTTATTAGCTAACTTACCTGAAGTCGTTTTACCTATCGATATTAATATCGAGCAGATCCGAGGGGTAAGCTGGCATTTAAGTGGTGATACTAAGGTGGCAATTGATAATTTGACATTAATGGCTAGCGTACAAAATCAGCAGATAGCTATCAAACAATTTGTTGTTGTGATGCCAGAAGGCAAGATCACTATTACCGGTGATGCTAATTTGGCTCAGCAGTGGCCGGTCAATATTGCTGTTCAAGCTGAATCCTATCTTAACGATCTTAAAGGGCAACAAGTTGATTTAAAACTTGAGGGGGCTTTATTACAACAACTTAAATTAATGTTAAGTTTAACGGGTCCCATCAAGGCTAATTTGGTCGCTGAAGCAGCCTTATCACAGGCAGGATTGCCAATTCAATTAACCTTAGAGAGTCAGCAGCTTAATTGGCCACTACAAGGTGAGCCAGAATATCGTTTAAAAGATCTACGTTTACGTTTAAATGGTATGGTGACAGGTTATGATCTCTCATTCCGAACTGATATTAATGGACGGGATTTGCCTCCGACGTTGTTAACGCTTGATGCTAAAGGGAATGAACAACAGTTTCGGTTAACGCGTTTGCGATTGAATGCGTTGCAGGGAAAAACAGAATTAACCGGTATTATCGATTGGAGTAAAG
This sequence comes from Arsenophonus sp. ENCA, assembly GCF_002287155.1. Lineage (NCBI taxonomy): Bacteria > Pseudomonadati > Pseudomonadota > Gammaproteobacteria > Enterobacterales > Morganellaceae > Arsenophonus > Arsenophonus sp. ENCA. The sequence goes on along the minus strand of NZ_NHNG01000258.1, from coordinate 5,536 downwards.
CGATAAGTTGGAATGGGTTATTAACTTTATCCGATATTAATACTGCAAAACAGTGGCCACAATGGCCAGCTAAATTGCAGGGTAAAATCGTCACGACCGGCAGTTTACATGGTGGTAGCTGGCAATTAAAAATTCCTGAAATTACCCTTGATGGTAATGTAAAAGGTAATTTATTACGCACACGCGGACAGATAAGTGGCAATGCTGCAGGTCAATGGAACATTCCCGTTTTCAATATATTACTCGGACGCAACAAATTAGATATTAATGGACATTTGAGTGACAGCTGGCAACTAGATGGGATAATTGATGCGCCAGCTCTCGATGGAGTATTACCTGGTTTAGCCGGAGTAATAAAAGGACAATTAAAATTACGTGGTGATTTAAAGTCACCTCAATTACTGGTTGATATCGCAGCTCATAGCGTTAAATGGCAAGATAGCTTAGCTATCGATAAAGCAACTATTCAAGGTGATATCCGTTCTGATAAACAGATCCATGGCCAACTAACCGCTGCTGTTCAGCAGTTGAAACAGGCAGATTTAGTTGTTCATAATTTCACCTTGGATGCTAAAGGTAATGAACAGCAGCATAGTGTTAACATCAATATCGATGGAAAACCCATTTCAGGTCACTTAACCCTGAAAGGCAGTTTTGATCGACAGAAAGCGTTATGGCAAGGTGTGTTAGATAATACGTTATTTAACACCCTGATCGGTGAATGGCAGTTAAGTCGGGCGGTGTCGATTGAGTATGCCAATCAGCAACAGGAAGTCACAGTTTCGCCTCATTGTTGGTTAAATACTAAAGGGCGTTTTTGTTTGTCTAAAATGGCTAAAATTGGTAAATCCGGTAATGCAGATATTCTGCTACAGCAGTTTGATTTAGCACTACTCAAACCCTTTTTGCCAGCGGAAACTCAGCTAACTGGCAGTTTTGATGGTGATGCGAAAGTGAGTTGGTATGCCGATGGGCATTCACCGCAGGTGAAAGTAAATTTGTTTGGTAATGGCGTCAAAATCAAACAATTGATTGAAGGATCATTGTTACCCGTTGAATTTCAAACGCTAAGCTTAAATGCAGACATGATTAATGGTAAGGCAGTATTACAGTGGTTAATACAAATTACCAATAATGGCAAATTTTCAGGCAATATACGGATTGACGATCTGGAACAAAGTCGTAGATTATCGGGTAGTATTAATATTAACGATATTTCATTAGCCTTAATTCGTCCGATTTTAAGTAATGGTGAAAGGTTAGATGGCAATTTGAATGCTGATTTAAGGTTATCTGGTAATATGAAGCAGCCGTTATTAAATGGTAATTTGGCGCTTTCTAATGTAGCAGCAAAAGGACACTGGTTTCCATTTGATATCAATCAGGGGTTCCTCAAACTGGATTTTATGGGAACTCGCTCTCAATTGATCGGACGTATTAATACACCTGAAGGTTATTTGAAGTTAGTTGGAGAAGCGGATTGGCGTAATATTAAAGCCTGGCAGGCGAGAATTTCTGCCACAGGTAACAAATTGCGGATAACATTACCGCCAATGGTTCGTATTGACGTGGAGCCGGATATTGTTTTTGAAGCTACGCCTAATTTATTAAGTCTCAATGGCAATGTAAATATTCCTTGGGCACGTATTACGGTACAAGAATTACCAGAATCAGCAGTAGGCGTTTCATCAGATGAGGTGATGTTAGATGCAAATTTACATCCAATTGAGAAAAAAGGTATATCAATTCCGATATTAACTAATCTACAGATTAAAATTGGAAATGATGTTCGTTTGGATGCATTTGGCTTAAAAGCGCGATTAACAGGAATATTGAAAGTTATCCAAGATAAGCAAGGGCTGGGTTTAAATGGCCAGATTGATATTCCTGAAGGTCGATTTCATGCATATGGGCAAGATCTAATTGTGCGAAAAGGACAAATTTTATTTTCCGGCCCTGTTGATCAGCCATTCTTAAATGTAGAAGCGATCCGCAATCCAGATAGTACCAATGATAATGTGATTGCGGGGGTGAGAGTTACAGGCTTGGCTGATAAGCCAAAAGCAACGATTTTCTCCGAGCCAGTTAAATCGCAGGAAGAAGCTCTTTCTTACTTACTGAGAGGTGAAGGGTTAAATAGTAGTGGCGCAGATAGTACTCATATGGCTGCTTTGCTGATTAGTCTGGGAGTTTCCAAGAGCGGAAAATTATTGGGAAGTATTGGTGAAACATTTGGTGTTTCCGACTTAGCATTAGATACTCAGGGCGTTGGTGACCAATCTCAAGTTGTCGTGAGTGGTAAGATAACTAATGATTTGCAAGTTAAATATGGCGTAGGGATATTTAATTCTCTTGCTACATTAACGCTACGTTATCGTTTGATGCCAAAATTGTATCTAGAAGCTGTGTCTGGCGTTGACCAGGCATTAGATCTGCTTTATCAGTTTGAGTTTTAATTATGCGTATAATTGTTTATGGTAGTTTAAGGCGTAATCAGGGAAATCATCATTGGATGACCTATGCTCAGCTGTTAGGAGAATATAGGTTGGAAGGTTATGAGATTTATGACTTAGGTTATTACCCTGCAGTAATACGAGGTGAAGGGACGATAGAGTGTGAAGTTTATCGTATTACACCATCCATTTTGACTGAACTTGATGAATTAAAAAGGAATTCTCAGGATTATGAAAGAAAATTGATACCTACACCTTATGGTAATGCTTGGATTTATCTTTATAAACTTTCGGTAGATGGTTTACGCCGAATTGAAAGCGGTGATTGGCTAAAACGTGATGGAAAAAGCAAATAAATTTTTCTAACCAGATCCCATTTATCGCTGATAAAGGGGATCTAATTAAAACTCTATAATGGTTATTTTTTAGCTGCGCGTTCAAAAGAAGAGAGAATTTCAGCTTTTGCCGCATCAACATTTTCCCAACCTTCCACTTTTACCCATTTCCCTTGTTCTAAATCTTTATAGTGTTCAAAGAAATGTTTAATTTGAGCGCGTAATAATTCAGGTAAATCGTTAATATCTTTAATATGTTCATATTCTTTAGTTAATTTAGAATGAGGCACCGCAACCAATTTTGCATCTTCACCCGATTCATCGGTCATTTTTAATACCCCGATTGGGCGACAACGAATTACTGCTCCTGGTTGTAGTGGATAAGGTGTTGGAACTAAAACATCAACGGGATCGCCATCCAGGGAGAGAGTATGATTGATATAACCATAATTACAGGGATAAAACATAGCGGTAGACATAAAACGATCGACAAAGATGGCGCCAGATTTTTTATCTACTTCATATTTTATCGGATCCGCATTCGCGGGAATTTCTATAATAACATAGATATCTTCAGGCAGCTCTTTCCCTGCCGGTACATTATTTAGGCTCATAAAAAATGTCCTTTATTTAAAGCTAAAAATTGAGTAGCGGTTATTATAGCCGTAAACGAAACAAAAACTCACTATCACTATAAAAATAAGCTTAACAATAAAGGCCGGATCGTTTGCCTTTATTGCGTATGATAGGATGCTATTCATTAACTGAAAATTCAAGCATGAAGCATTCGGCTTTTTCTACCATAGATTTTGTTCCAACAAAGAAAGGTACAAGTTGATGTAGTTGTTCTGGGACGATATCTAAAATTCGATTAGTACCATCACTTGCTTTACCTCCAGCCTGTTCGGCTAAAAAGGCGATCGGATTGCATTCATATAGCAAGCGTAATTTACCTTTAGGATGACTTGCCGTACTTGGATAAATATAAATCCCACCTTTTAGTAAATTTCGATGAAAATCTGCTACCAAAGAGCCAATATAGCGGGTGGTATAAGGGCGAAGCGTTGCGGGATCTTGTTCCTGGTAATATTTTATATATTTTTTTACCCCTAATGGAAATTTACTATAATTTCCTTCATTGATTGAATACATATTGCCTTGTGGTGGAAACATCACTTTTTCGTGAGATAGATAGAAGACGCCTAGAGAAGGATCATAGGTAAAGGCATGCACACCATAACCGGTTGTGTAAACCAGCATGGTTGAAGAACCATAAACAACGTAGCCGGCAGCGACTTGTTGATGGCCCGGTTGTAAAAAATCTGCTTTAGTAACTGATTGGCCAATTGGTGTAATACGGCGGTAAATAGAGAAAATAGTTCCAACGGAAACATTTACATCGATATTCGATGAACCATCTAATGGATCCATTAGCACAACATATTTGGCATTTTCTGCCCGATCACCAGCAAAAATTACGATTTCGTCTTCTTCTTCGGAGGCAATGCCAGCAACCTCTCCTCGCGCTTTCAAAGCGGCTTTTAATTTTTCACTAGCGTATAGGTCAAGTTTCATTTGAACTTCGCCTTGAACATTAGAGGCACCACTTGCGCCTAAAATATCCACCAAACCGGCTTTATTAATATCGCGGTGAATGATTTTTGCACCTAATTTAATTGCTGATAATAATGCGGTAAGTTCACCCGTAGCATGAGGAAAATCATGTTGTTTTTCAACGATAAATTCGTCTAATGTTTTCATGACCAAGGTCCTGAGTCTAATTTTATAGAGATTTTGTAAGGAATCGTGTTCCTTGTGTGCGTGCAGTTTAGCCAAATTAGGCCAAGATTAATAGTTGGATTATTTTTACTGATCAAGAGAACGATTCATTTCATATTATCGCGCTGATCAGCACGATAACTTTGGCTTTTACAACTCTTGTTCAAACAAATTCAAGATGGCTTCATAAAGTTGTTCGGTGGAAAATCCCAAAGTTGGGGTAGAAAAAATGGTATCATCGCCGGCGATACTACCTAAAATTCCTTCTGAAGTTCCTAACGAATCTAATAAACGAGCAATGAGCTGTGCAGCGCCAGGACTAGTACGAATAACCACAATTGATTGATTGTAGTTAATATCTAATACCAAATTTTTTAGCGGGCTAGTTGTTGTGGGAACAACCAGTTCAGCAGGTAGGCAATAAACCATTTCCATTTTAGCATTACGGTTACGTACCGCACCAAACTTTGTCAGCATTCTAGAAATTTTTGACTGGTTTATATTTTCAAAGCCTTGCTCTTGAAGTGCTATAACGATCTCACTTTGGGAGCTAAATTTTTCTTCCTTGAGCAAAGCTTTAAAAGCTTTCACGAGATCTTCTTGTTTAGAAGAAACATACATAAATCACCTTTTTCAAGACGTTAAGTAGAGCGGTATTATGTATAAAGGTGAATTTTTATGCAACAAGCAGTTCTAACCTGTTGCTATGAAAATAATAAAAATAGCAATAATAAAAATTCACGAGTTTCGCACAAAACTAATTTGGGTACGCTAATAAAACACGGATGTGCTCAGCAATAGCATTTTTGATTACGTCCCAATTTTGTTGATAAAGGGTTATTTTTTCAGATATACGACGTTTATGTTGTTCAAACCACGCAGAAATAGCGAGAAAAATATGATTTCTTTGCGCTCGGCTCGTGCGAGCCTGACAGCGTTCAATACCACAATTTTGTTTAACTTCTCGAT
>NZ_NHNG01000254.1:0-10671 GCF_002287155.1 Arsenophonus sp. ENCA | reverse complement strand
TACAGGTTTCGATCTTGACCAGCGGGTCACCCAACTTGTCGATCGTCTGTTGGTGATACTGGTTTGCAAAGAGGTCATTCTTAATGGCGCTGCGTTTCTTCATGGTGGTTAGCTCAGTAGACCAGCTTCCGATAACTTTATCAGCAAAATCAAACTCGGCTTAGGTTTTTCGAGGTGCCCATAAAAAGGTTTCATTATTTCTTCCTTCTGCATTAACGATATCGTCAGAGCACATCGCTCTGACGACGAGTCTTAAACGCTAATGACCGGACTACCAGAAGGCAGAAATTCAGGAGGAAGATAACGATTTATTCCTTTTTCTCGGCAAAATAGCCTAAGCTGATTTGCGTGATGTACATCCGCTTTTCTATAAATATTATGTAAATGGACTTCGACTGTTTTAGTTGCAATATCTAACCACTTTGCAATCTCCTTCTTGCGTAACCGCTGTAAAGAGAGGAATAAAACATCCCATTCTCTATCCGTAAACATATCGTTAAGTTTAGATAACATAACCGGATAAGGTGACTCACCTTCGATATATTCAAGCAGCGATAAAAACAGGAAGGGTTGGGCATAAAAAAATGCCCCTTCGTAAACATCTTTCTCATCGAAGCGCGGAAAAAAATCAAACCGCCACGGTTGGGGAGATTCCTTGTAACCACCGGATAACGTACTGAGCAGCGATAACGGCAATTTTTTATGGCGAACGACCTCCTCGTGTGCATGAAAAACGTCCAGCACCTGAGAAGATTCTATCGTCATCCCCAGAATATCCGTCATCGCGGCATTGGTATAATCCTGAGATTCGGCATCGGTAAACCCACAGGGGATCGTTAAACTTTGGCAAAATTGCTTGATGGCGCTGTTCATGCGACCCCCCCCCTACTTTCAGAAGGGATGCCCGTTGGCGAGGCGTTAAATGACGTGAAATGCGCGCAAATTTAGCGAGGATGGCGGGTCTGGCGTTACAGACACGCTTACAGAAAATGAGATGCAGATTTTTAGGGCGAGTTTTCAGGGGGGTAGTAGCCATGATAGCAACCTCCAATGAGTAACTGGTTTTGCTACCACAGGAGTTCTGACACTCATGGGTGGTAGCCCAGACAGGGGTCAGAAACCGGCCTCATTGGATACCAGCCACCCTTACGGGTGCCCCGCCTGAGCCACCATAGTTTTAGGTATGCTTAAGCGTTTTCACGACATAAAAAAGACGCTTCTGGCGTCTATGTCGCCAACGAGCTACACGGGTTCTGACGCCCGATTAACCATGAACGGTTAACATCTCAATTATAGCGACTGCGCAGAAAAGCGGCAAGGATATCTTAATGTAGGTGAGTATGCTTTAAGCGTTATGCTCAGATTTTATCTTGTCTTAAAGCGCCACAACTTATCAGTGCCCACTTTTATGCCTATTCTTGGTGTGGCAATATATTCAGGTTCAATAGTAGAGTCATAAACACAAAAACCATGACACTGCGTTAAATCAATCTGGTTATTATTTTTTGTGATGTTTAATTTTTTACAGAGTTTACCCGGCCCATTTAAAGAAAGAACTGTGGGTTTATATAAATCGATTCCCCGAATTAAAACCGCTGCTGGAAAACCTTCACGCTCAGTCACAATATTCAGGCAATGATACATACCGTAGATAAGATAAACATAGGAAAACCCGGCAGCACCAAACATGATTGCTGTTCGGGGCGTACAGCCTCTCGCGGCATGGCAGGCCGGATCATCCTGCCCTACATAGGCTTCAACTTCGTTGATAACCCCATGATAATCTGCAAACTTTAAAACTTTTCCCAACAAATCCTTTGCCACACAAAGCGTATCACGCTCATAAAATGAGCGAGGTAAAATAATGTTACTCGACATCGATTAATCCATCAGGGCATTAATCTCAGCATCAGACAACCCAGTAGACATTTTAACAATCGCCCGATCAACGCCGTTGGCTAGAAATTGTCTTGCCATGTCGATTTTTGCTTCATGCCGGCCTTCTTGACGGCCTTTCAAGATGCCTTTTTCTATGCCACGCTGTTCACCAAGTTTCTCGCCCTCTTGCCGTAGCTGCTCTGCAATGGTCATCACCACCTCCCGATAATCAGTTGCTCTTTGCGCAATCTGATGCAAAAATTGCTTTGCATCAGAAGTATTTCCTCTTTCTACAATATAACATATTAATCCGCGAAATAGCTCAGGCTGCAATACCCACTGATTGAGCAAGGATGCTATCTCATGACTTAACTCTAGCATATCGCGGGTACGGATATGCTTCATCACCAGCTCCATCAGGGCCACGTGCCGATGTGTGATAATCTCCTCGTCCGGGATAACCGTCACGTCAACCAGTGGGAACGCCTGCGTATAGACAGACTTTGCCAGTTCCGGATCACAAAAACAGTCAAACCAATGGGTGCTGTAAGGATACGGCGAGGTTTTCCCTTGATAAAACAGCAATGGTATCACCACCGGCAAGGTGTCGTTGCCCTGCTCAAGATGCTGCTGCATGGCGGCGACGGCATAGCGCATCAGACGAAACGCCATCAGCTTTTCAGCGCGGCTCTGATGCTCCAATAAACAATAGATGTAACCCCGTCCAGATGTGGTTTGCACGGAATAGAGCATATCCGAGCACTGACTACGCAGGCCCGGTTCTATAAAGCTGCCGGACTCCATCGCCAGCGTACTAAAATCACACAATTGGCGAAGCTTTTCCGGTAAATGAATTTGCAAAAAATCCCGAGCGATGGTGATATCACCAAGAAATTGCTTAAACAATGCATCGTGGTAGGAAAGTGTCTTTTTCATCAATGCAGTATACCCGTGAAGAATAATACTCGCCATTCTTTCACATTAAAATTTGAATATTCCGACGCGAATACCCAGTTTTTGTTGCTGCTGAAGTTTAACTGTCGCTTCCTGATTTTGTTTAAACAGCGAAAAACCGCGCTGTGGCTTCAATAACTGCTCTGAGGTATCCAATGGTTTCAACTTATCAAACGGCGCGGGTTTTATTCCCATTGCACCCTGATTTTCGATGCGCCAGTTATTGCGCTTGTGATCTGACCATCCCTGCTTATTGCCCTGCCCGTCTGTCAACGGTACTTTTACTGTTGTTTCCCCCTCCTTGCGCATTTTTATCACACTGCCGACTTTTACCCCTTCACGCTTGATTTCATCAGCAATGTTGCTGCCCCATCTCGTCATCTCTGTTTTGTTTTTCAGGGTGCGCAGAGTGATATAGTTTTGCTGCTTGTTTTTCGGGTCAAACAGGTAATTTGTTCGACCAAACTCAACCACTTCAAACAGATTGCGTAGGCGATCAGGCTCACGTTTAAGCTGTTCTTTTTTCCCGAACTCATATTTATGAGTGCATTTGACCTTGTAACCCATTTTTTGTAGGTTTACTGCAAACTTTTCACGTAACTCGCGCAGATCTTTTTTACGAATGTTGATCCGCTTACCACCATTATCAGGAATGCGTAACAATGCATGAACATGCGGGTGATGTTCTTTATCGGTATGGTATGCCATCAAAAAGCGATTTTCAGGATATTTTTGCTTTAGTGTCTCCTCTACCGCTTTAAAAATATCTTTCTCTGGCACCTCGGCTATCTTCGGTGATGAAAATACCATGTTATGCACCAGATTAGGTGAGCGGTCATGGGTGTACTGCTTTTTATCTTCATCATCGATAAGCGATTCATACGCTTCTTTTCGTTGCTCCCGGTCAGCTATGTGATATTCTACGCCATTGTTATCACGCAAGGTAATTTCCCCTTCTCGTGCAATATAGTTTATTTCATTTTTAACCCCGCGAGGCCGGTTAGCGCTGCCGGTGATTTTTACCATTACCTCACGACTCGCCCCCTGCTGTAGCATCCGGCTTTGGATGTTTTTTTCATATTTCGCGCCACCGTTGCGCATTTTAAAGTTATAAGGTGTCCGTCTGACCTGCTCCTGTTGCCCGCGTAATTTACGTGCTTTATATTCATCATCCGATTTTTTACCTATTCTTTTTGACATAAAATCACCTTATCATTTTGGCGTATTCCGGATTTTTACACTACGGACATTCACGGCGGCGTTAGTCAATTGTCGCACGGCTTTTTTCACATCCCCAACGTCATTATTGATTTTTTTTACCGCTTCCCACAACTCCGTTTCTTTTACATCATGATACTGACGTTGACGAATAATCGTCGCCAGATTGCGCCCCGCCGTATTGACCGCATTTCTTGCACGGCGTAATTCTTCCACTTCCTCATCCAGAAGAACAGGCTCCGTCGTCATGGCAAGATTTAACATAAACCGGATTTCTTTAGCCACTGACCAGTGCCGGGAATCTGCTTGCTGAGTCAATTGATTAAGCATCTCATTAGATAAACGGATTTGCCTCACATTTGATAATGGCGCTTCTTTGCTGGAAATGGTATCGACGTCTGTCGTATGTTGATAAATAATTTTATTGGCAAGGGCAGAAAAAAAAGCAGCGGGGGTTTTACCACTTAACTTTATTATCGCATCCTTTAATTTGTTATAATTATCGTTCTTTATTCTAAAACTGATAAACTTCATTCTTCCTCCAAAAACCCCGTGTAGCGGCTGGCGAGAGCTACAAATGTGCACATTTGTAGTGGCTACGCCTATCCGGGGTCTTGTGTTTTTATGGCGCAATTTTACCAAACTTGTCTCATCTTGATACCCAATATTTCATTATCATTAGGGCAATGGGGGACGAAACTAGACATACATAACCTCGTATAAACCAATTGATATCGTAACATGCGACATTACCCATCATTCGCTACCTGCCTTGTTTCATCATCCTTGATTTTAGCCTCTTTCTCCCGGATACCAAGTAGTCGATGAAACGGCATCACATCATTTAGAAAACTGATTAACGCCTCTCCCAATAAAGCAATAATACAAACTGCCGCAAGGATTGGGATGGTATAGTTATTCGGCGCAATGAAATGTTTTCCCAGATGGAAGTAAGTGACAAGACAAATCCCTCCCCCAAGAAAAATCATCACGCCTTTAAATCCATACAGTAGCGCGAGCACAATACCTGTTACCGTATGTAAGCTACTGGCAACCACAAGCCGAATGAAAAACCAAACCCAATAAATACTTTTTGAAAAAAGCTTTAAAAATTTGGCAAAAAAGCGCTTCCTTTTTGAGTGTGAAGCCGCTTTTCTTACGGACTCTCTCTGCTTTCCCTGTGGGAATTGATAAACATTATTTTTCATTTTCCACCTCGCTTGGCTGCCAATGAATTTTTTAATTTATAAATTTCCCGCTTACCTTTTTCCCGTTGTTGCTCTTTTTCTTCCTGCTCCGGTGCCAGATTACGGTTATTAAAAATCACCATATCCGCTTTAACATCGTAACGAATACTGTAATCTGGCAAGTCGTTCGCTTTAGCCAGTTGCTTAATGTTATGTCTGAACATTTTCAACAATGCGGTACTCCCCGTTTTTAAATGCAGTTTTTCAAGAGATATCGTAAACTCTCCCTGATTACCACAATGTTTACGGGCTATTTCATAAAGTCGCCTATCTATTGCTTTTCGGATACGGAAGTAATCTGGACTAATTTTTAGCATTTTCTTTTTATGCAATGCCTGATAGAGCCAGTCCGGTAACGTTACCTCTATCATACCAATATCAAGATTACCTTTCTTTTCTTCAAGAATCCGCCAACTGTCAATAAGGCCAAAACCAATACTTTCTTGCTTTTCTTCTGAATAAACTATATTGGTCTTAATAGTTGTTCCCTTTAATCTATCTAAAGCCCTTTCTAACTCTTGATATGTTCTACCACTAATTGTTCTATTCGTTGTTACAAAAAAATCATAAGGCGTAAAACAAATTGTTCTACTGATTTCTTGATGGTTATTTATCGCCTCCTGTAATTTTGATATACTATAAATCCACACATCTTTATCAAAAACGGTTGCTAATCCATCAGCAGTAGCCTTAACAATAACGGTTACATTACCATTTGTGTATTTTCTAATTTTAGTATCACCCCCTTTCAAGGCAAAAAATGGATGTTCCATGCTTGCCATTTCATCCCTAAAACTGGAAAGCTCGACCTCATCAGCAATAAAAAATTCTAGTTCATGTTTACGGGGGCGTAATGTTCTCAAGTTGCTTACTCTCTGATTAATTGTATGATCTGCCATAGCCTCAATCCTATCTAGTCTAGGGTTGTTGGTAAGAGCCGGTCAGGTGTTAGCAGCACTTGGTCGGCTCGTTTCTGTGATTTAAAAACCACTAAAAATCGCAATATACTGTGATTTAAAAACCAATATACTGTGATTTAAAAACCAAATCAACAGAAACGAGCCAAAACGAACAAAAAACATCCGGTCATACTGTGGATAACACCAAAAACCAACTGTGATTTAAAAACCTAACTACTGTGATTTAAAAACCAAATACTGTGATTTAAAAACCAAATACTGTGATTTAAAAACCAACAAGTCGTAAAAATTATTGTATTTCATACACCTACAGCCAAAAAAATCCCCTTAACTTATTTAACTTATACATAACTAATCTTTTAACCGGGTTTTACCCCCTTGAGTCTGTGGATAACTTGACTTCCCGAAAACCCGGTAGATGCAGATTTTTCCCCTTCCTGATAAAACCCTCAGTGCCCATCTCAAGCATCGGTGTGAACGTGCCTCAATCGGCATTGGGTGCTCTTCCGCTTCCTCGCTTTGGCTGTTCGTTCCTCGTCGCTTCGCGCCTGCGGTACGCCTCAGCCAAAGACTGCGGCGAGCGGTGGGAGTTACAGGAACCCATTCTTTTTTCGATTTAAAGCCCCCGGAAAGCCTGTAGCGCCGTTTTCTCTGTTTGAGATACTCTGTGCTGGGCATGGAGGCGCGAAAATGCTTACAGAGGCGTACAGGAGCTTCTACGTGACGAACAGTGCGAGTCATGGGTCAATTTCAGACTACCAGCGATACAATGGTTGAATAGGTATCGACAGTTCAAAAAGAGTCATTCGGAAAAATACATTAACTCTGCGTTATATCCCTCTGTAATCAATGTAGAACGATCGTAATATTTGGTTATCCGTTCATACATCTGATAGAACGAAAACCTCACCACAGGCTTTCTAGGCCGCTTAAAAACGATTTTTGATAAGTCAGTCCATTCAGATGACAAAACGCCGCTAATACAACTATCCGGGAAAAAACACAAAAAGGCTTGCAATGTATCATTAAGTGATACTTAATGGCTTTATCAGAACGGAAGAGATAACCGAACTGATGTCACCAATTATAGAGGCCAAAAGGCCAGAGGCTTAAAATGAACATACAAGAAGCATTAAACATATTTAATTTATCCGGTGAATTAACTGAGAAAAATATCAAAACAACCTATAAAAAATTAGCATTGAAGTATCATCCAGATCGTAATCCATTAGGTAATGAATTAATGAAAGCGGTTAATAACGCTTTTGATTTTCTGATGGCTAACATCGATAAAATTAATTATTCGTAAAAATGTAAAAACATTACCCCTTTCAGAACTCACAACCGATTTTATTAAAGAGTTAACATGACAGATTTTGAGTTAGGTTACACGCCAAATAATCTAAAAAAAGTGATGAAAGAGCATTCTTTATCACAAAAAGAAGTTTACGAGTTAATCGGGAAAACAAGAGGCGTTTTCTCTAAATACTTACTGGAACCAGAAAATAAAAATTTTGTTTCTATGAATCATAAGGACTGGGTAAAACTCATAAAACACGTGAGTAGTAAGTAAAACATATTAATAATGCGCGTTAGCGCATGGAAGGCGGCACTCATCAGTAACAATATTCCCCCAATATTAATCCGCCGAAGCCCGCCCTGAGAAGGGCGGATGCATAGCCAAAATGAATCTCCATACCCCTCCCACCCTGCTAGGCGGTTTTTCTTTTTGCTGACTGTCAGCGACACTTTTTTCTGATGGTCGAAGACAAAAGAATGTTGCAGCAACGTTGAAAAATCGTCGTTTGCATTTCCAGAATCTGCCATGCAAAATAGCCGACAGAACCACATAAAAACACAAGACCCCGGATAGGCGTAGCCACTACAAATGTGCACATTTGTAGCTCTCGCCAGCCGCTACACGGGGTTTTTGGAGGAATTCAAAAGGAGTAAAATTTTGACAGAAGAAGAACGACTACAGAATTTTTTGATAGAGGCTGATGCGTTATCCGGCGGAAGCTATTTTGATGCCGTTAATGCAGGTTTAGAGCCAGTAAAATATCACTATCTGTTAGTGTCAAAACAACAGGTATCGGCGCAACTTAACTTTAAAGTGTGGGATAGGTCAAAACTTTGTTGTTACTTCCGTTGTCTTGATTCAGGCGACTATTTTAAAATAAATTTATTCTTCAATGCCAAAACAGGAGGGCACTATGCTTCACAACAAGGCGGTATTGATTTTAAATCATCGAGCCTTTTAGGGGAATGCTTTTTACTGGATATTGTGATAAATGAAAAAGGTTATCCGATATTAAAAAGTGCACGAATGCTTGACGATCAGGGAGTGTTATGAATATTAAAGAACGTAGCCTGTTAAGTGAAGATGAATCTGAAATTTATTGTAATCTTAACCGCTTAATGCCCGAAGGTGTTGTTGTTTTTGTCAAAGTAAAATTGTCGGAATTTTTAACACCTACCGCTGAATATGGAACAGAACTATTTTACCATGATTTCCTTGCATTGAACAATCTAACAGCCCCGTTTTTATTGTTTGATGTAAAGAATAAAAAAGTATGCAAGGTAATTATATTTACCAATGAATCTAAAAAAAAAGGCAAAACATGAATTAAGGAAGATACTTGAAATCTGCCAAATTCCTTTGATAGAAGTTGGCAGTATTGCTGAGTTGTATACCTGTGATTTTTTTGAAAAAAAGAAAGATTAAGTGATTATAAAATTAAAACTATCTATCTCTGATTGCATCGAAAAGCAGTCGGTTCTGTTCGTTAATGTCGAGTTCTTTGAAAGCCGCCAAAAGCGCCTTTAGTATAATAGTTTTACTTACGTTGTTATCGGTAGCTAAGGCAGTGAATTGCTCATCAACGTTTAAAGGTAAATACAGAGTGATTCGCTTACCTTTAACTGTAGTCGGTTTTTTATTCGCTTCCCTAATAAAGTTTGCAGGACTTTGTGAGGATGTTATGGATTCTTTTTTTGGAAGAGCCATTATTTATACTCCTATCTCTTGTAAAACAAGCTCAATTTGAGCCTTAGCTTTTCCGGTATCTTTCATTTCATGAACGCCTTTACCTTCATTCATGGCATTATCGAAAGCGGTGGCTTGTGTTACAAAGGATTGAAGTGGTTGAATCCAGTCTTTATCCGCCGTAAGGTAGTCATATAATTCCAACCTATCTTTATGATTGGGTTTGCAACGGTACAATAAAATCCACGGATTCAGCTTTGGGTTTAGTTGTTGTGCCTTTTTGATGATCCCATTGACCTTAGTCAGACTATTTACTTCTGTTGGTGATGATGGTCTTACGGGGCTAATTAATACATCAGCGCATTGTAGAGCGCTACGTAATTCAGGACTATCATATCCTGCTGTATCGACGATCACCACGTCACAACGTTTTTCAACTGATCTAATCTCGCTTTCAACCTTGCCAAAACATTCAATCAGAGGAAACAGTGGCAAGTTGTTTTTTTGTCGTTCCTCGTACCAGTCGGAAATACTGTTGTTATTGTCAGTTTTAACGAGCGTTACCGCCTTACCCTGTTTTATCAGGCAAACAGCAAAATTTGCTGCAAGTGTGGTTTTCCCTGTACCGCCCTTGTCTCCACCTATAACCAGAATCATACCCCCCTCCGTTGATTTATATATCGTCAGTAAATACTAAATAAATACCTTGTAGTATGCAACAAGTATTTATAAATTATGTATTAAAATGTAAATAACATATACACACCTTGTGATTATCAATTTGTATTTAATTAGTAATTAATTAATGTGCAATTTGTATGTATTTATTAAATACATTTTATTATTCACCTAGTGAATACTAGGTGAATGCTCATTTATATTGGGTTGGTATGTTATTCGGCTTAACGTGAGGGTTTTTAGCATCAAAAAAAGCCTTTCATGCGGGGGAAGGGCTTCTTGGTCTATTCGTTGTCTGGTTCGGTTTTCTGCTCTTGCTGCGGCGTTGATATCAAAAACTCGTCAAGGCTACGTCCGGCGCTCAGGGCTTCGGCAATGGGTTTCGGTTTGCGCCCCTTTCCTGTCCATGTTTTGGTTTCGCCATTTTCGACAAATTCATATTTTGCTGGGGTTTTTGGGGTTTTGCTGCGGGTCTTGCTAATGTTAACATTATCACCTAACAGTTCTTCGGCTGTGAAGCCTTCTCCTTCAATCAGTTGTAAAAGCTCCTTGCGTTTCTCATCTCGCTCAGCACGGACTGCTGCTTCTTTTTCTGCATCGGCGCGGCGCTCTTCAATGGCGGCACCCAGCTTTTCATGCATTTCTTTAAGCAGTTCAAAATCGGTTTCCCGTGCAAAAACACGGATAGAGCGGATATTGCTGAGAACGCGCCGGATTTCACCATAACTGTCTTTGTCGCTCATTTTTTACCCTTGTGTTACTTGACGTAATGCCAGACTTGAGGCGGAAT
>NZ_NHNG01000620.1:0-11854 GCF_002287155.1 Arsenophonus sp. ENCA | reverse complement strand
AAATCTTGAATCAGCGAAAGAGCATGGTTGAACCTGTGTTTTCAGCATTGCGGGGAATTCAGGGTTTGGAACGTTTCCGGCGTAAGGGATTATTAGCGGTAAAGCTCGAATTTACCCTGCATGCAATGGCCTATAACTTATCAAGAGCGGTTGCTCTGATATTATGGATGATTTTCAGTCTATTATTTGTACAAACTAAAATCAGAAAAAGAGAAAATCTGCACGGTGGGATATTGTTGAAAAAAAATTCCACCCCTTTTGCGACAGCCTCTTTTCGGCGGTAATGGCCCCAATATTGTTGGTACCGGAAATCGAGACCTCATGTATCATCGCGCTGCCGCTCAGTTTGGTTGCCATGATGACACAGGCGTCTTGCGGCACATTCTTATAGGTCACGGAAAAGCCTTTGTTATTGGCTGACCCCTGAATTTTTTCCGGGGCAATAATCACGTCACCGCCCCAGCCGTTGGCAATTTTTGCCGCGCCCGTCGCCTTGTCACCGTTAATGGTCATGCTGCCCGGTACACCTCCAAACTGTACCAGTGTACCGGTCATCTTGGCACCACTGGTAAACGGGTATTCGCCCTGCGTTTTTAACATACCGCGGGCTTGCGTCACCAATGCCTGTACATTGGACATTTCATCGTTAAGGGTACTTTTATTAAACAGGATAGAGACGGCGCTGACGGCCAGCACAATGGCGACCGCAATAATTGCCAATACCCCCATCGCTTCCAGACTTAAAAATCCCCGGTGCAGGGTTGTCTTCTTTTTCATAACGTCCTCTTTTGTGTGTGAGTAAAACGATAAACACTTTTTCATTCCTTACCCCATTTGGTTGACCATGAAGCCTGTTGCTCAATAGCAAAATTAATTGTGACTTACAAAAAAACCAGCTATTGATGATAAAATAATCAATTTTTGAATTAAAAATGACCTATATAAGATTAAAAAATAACCTATTTTTGTGTTTTTTAGATGTATCTAACTTGTTTTTATTGAAAGCAGTTTTATTTCACTATTAAGCAACAGGCTTATGGTATTTAAATCGCTGCTGGCTAATAGCAGCAGCAACATATAGCCGAACACCAACAAAAAGCAGAAAACCGTTAAATAGCGTGATGTTTTCTTGACCTGCGAAATGGTGATCTGCAACCAGCGGTCGGCATAGCGCTCAAGGCTGTTTTCGGCTCCCGCGCCTTCGGTTAACAGCATCATCTGGTTGACACACTCCCGCGAGGGGAAGTGATAGCCGCTACTTTTTAAGGCCAGCCCCAAATGCTCGCCCTGTCGCATATAATGCAGGGTTTCATTAATGCGCCTTTCCAGCCACGGACTGGCGGTTTCGCCGAGCATATTCACTGCTTGCATCACCGGGATATTGACCCGCAGTAACGCCGCAATATTCAGCAAAAAGTAAACCCCCTGCACGGCGCGATACACGGACCACGGCGGCAGATGGTCGGCGATTTTCCGGTTTGCCCAGTTTCCCATTGACCAGACAATCAGGGCGGTGAGTGCCAGCAGGCCAAACAGCAGTAACCCCTCGAAATGAACTATAAATTCAGAAATGCCGGTGAGCAGGCTAAGCGCGCCCTCCCATTTTTCGCGCGGTATCAGCCTGTCCAGCTTGGGGATAAATTTGTTACATACCATGTGCATCATCAGCACCACGATACCCAGCAGAAAGCAGGGGTAGGCCAGTGCGCCGAGCAGGGCGGAGACCATGCTCTTTTTGCCTTCCACAATCTGGCTGGCACGCCGCAGCGCATCAGAGAGCTTGCCGGACAGGAGGCCGGAGCCAATCAGGGTGGCTTCCTGAACCGGCACCCATTCGAGCAATACCTTTTCAAACGCCCCTTGCCCCTCATCCAGCGCCGACAGGCAATCGGTTAACAGCACGGCGTAGGGATGATGCTTACGACCAAAATCGGTGGCGACATTGCGCATATCGAGAAAGGCTTGCTGCAACGATTTGTTGTTATCCAGCAAAAAGGCCAGCATGTCGTAGAAGGCAATGCGATCTTTAGCGGAAAAGGTTTTCTGGTAAATCCATCTCGCGGTAACGGCAATGCGAGGTTTGACGGTTACAATCAGCGAATTTAATAATGGAAACATTATTTTTTCTCGTATTAGAGTAAATTGTGTATAACAGAAGGATGATTTTTCTATAATTTTTCCTGACGCCATATGAAATCACACCGAGTACCGATCGCCTTACAACAGCTTGTCATGCGAGTTTTGAGGAATAAGCTTATTACAGCGAATAATAAATTAAATAAAGAATTTAAAGAGCCACTAATTAATTATCAACAAAAAGGATCTATAGCCGGTAGTGCCTATTTACAAGCATGGGAAATTCGCATTAATCCTATTTTGCTGATTGAGAATGGTGAAATTTTTATTAATCAAGTGGTTCCCCATGAATTAGCGCACTTGCTGGTTTATCAAACTTTTGGTAAAACCGCGCCACATGGCAAAGAGTGGAAATGGATGATGGAAACTATTCTAGAAGTCCCACCACAGAGAACACATCAGTTCGCATTAACATCTGTACGCGATCAGATGTTTTATTATCGCTGTGATTGTGAATCGCCACATCAATTAACCGCGCGTAGGCACAATAAAATATTAAATGAAAAAATAAAGTATATGTGCAAAACATGCGGGCAATATCTTGCATGGCAAGAGTAAGAAAAATATGCTTTTCTCATTAGCCATTAGAGTGACAATAACGTATAAATGTCTTTATCAATCGGATAAAGACTCCCTGAAGGAATGACAAATGGCGACAGAATACGCAATCATTGCTGGAGGCTGCTTCTGGTGTACTGAAGCGGTGTTCAAACAGATTAATGGCGTGGAATCGGTCGAAAGTGGCTATATTGGTGGTCATACCGCAAACCCGACCTACAAACAGGTATGCAATGGCGATACAGGGCATGCAGAAGCCATCCGAATTACCTTTGATCCAGAAAAGGTCAGCTTCGGCGACCTACTGGATATCAGTTTTGCCACCCACGATCCGACCCAGTTTAATCGCCAAGGAACTGATATCGGCACACAGTACCGATCGGCTATATTCCCGATCAGCATTAAACAGGCGGAAGAGGCCAAAGCGGCAATTGCGCGGGCCCAGAGTGAACATCGCGACCCGATAGTGACCACCATTGAAACTGGCGCGACCTGGCATCCGGCAGAAGATTACCACCAGAACTATTGGGCTGGCGAAGGACAGGAAAACCGTTACTGTCTTGCTGTTATTCCGCCCAAGTTGCAAAAGCTACGTAAGCACTTTGCGGCTAAGACCGTCGCAGAATAACTATCGGCCAGTGCTAGCTTTATTCAGCTGCCGCTGCGTACTGTAATCGTTTCGGATAACCACGCCCCCGATAACAATCAATTTTCTATCGGCAACAACGTATAACTATCTTCATCAATCGGGCAAATGAAATGGGCGGCTAGTGGATCAACCTCTCCCGCATGGATGTAGTGCAAGACGTGCTGATTACGGGTAATGCCGCCCAGCGTCCGATGCCAGTAGGTTTTCGCTGCCGCCTTGCTTTTTGTCCGGTACAGTTCAAAAAACTGCGCATCCGGGGCGATCACTTCGGCCACCACGATCCGCCCGACAATGCCATGGAAACAGTGTTCGCAGCCTTCAACATGGCGCATAAACACCTTTTCAGGCTGGCAATAGTGTTCAATCAGATCGCGATCATCCTCTTCAAGCCGCTCAGCTACCCGGTGATATGGAATTTTGCAATGCGGACATAAGCGCTGAACCAGTCGTTGGCTTATCAGCCCAATCAACAACTGCGGATCGGCCAGTAGCCGTGCGGATACCCCTTCTATTTCCAGTCGTTCAAGGATATTCAGGCCATCATTGGCATGGAGTGTGGTCATCAGAAGATGCCCGGTCATGGCCGCTTTTAGCGCGGTGATGGCGGATTCCAAATCGCGGATCTCACCGTTTAAAATCGCATCCGGATCACAACGCAAGGCATAGGCCATCGATAGCAGCCATGCGCGTTTGATTTCTTCGGTGTTTTTCTTATCAGCAATGATCGGCGTCTGGATTGCGCCATAAATCCGGCCTTCGGGCGGATCTTCAATGGTTAACAGTCGTCGTACCGGTAATTTGTTGATATAACCCCATAGCGAAAGATAGGCGGCAGACGCTGTGCGTAGTGTAGTGGATTTCCCTGAGCCGGTTGGCCCGGATAAAATCATCATCCCTTCGGGACGACGCAACAGGCGTTTCAGTACCCGGATTTGCTCAGGCAAAAAGCCCAGTGTTTCAAAATCTGGTACGGCATCGCCATCATCCTTAATTAAACGCATCACCACATATAGCCCGCCGACAGATGGCATATGGGCATAACGTGCGCCAAATATCCCTAGCGGTTTTAAAAACCGTTCGGCAATGCGGCCATCCTGATGAAGATTGGGGTAAAACTGTTTCTCGGTGACATCACACATCGACAGGATAATGGTGGACGCCAGCGCCATTCCTTCGTCCTTGTCGATGCAGTCCAGACATTGCAGTTCACCGTGCACCCGCGCTTCAATATAGCAAAACTCACCGCCATCACGTCCGACGGTAAAATGCACGTCAGACGCCGATAGCGCAATGGCCTTGCGGAAGTAGCTTAATACCCGCTGCTGGTTGACGCTGTGTGCCGGCGCATTACTCGATAGCGGGAGGGCTACGTTGGCGATTTCATCCAGCGACAGGCTGGCCCAGCGGGTACGCCCCGGAAAGGCTTTTTGTACCCGGCTGACAAAATGTTGAACTTTAAAATCCTCGCGGTAATTGTCCGCGATAAAAATATCAATCATGCCGTCCTCGGCCTGTGTCACCCGCACAAAGCGGGCGATATCGGCATCGGGCTGTGGAAGGGTATTTAACATCACTCTTTTTCTCCTCATTAATAAAAGGCTAATGTGCGTTTATCGTTGCCGTCAGCCACCCTGACTTCGCGGGCGCTAATCGTCTCAATCAAAAAACGGGTGCCGGGGATCTGCTCGCCCTGCCGCAGTTCTGCCCGCTTGCCATCGGAGAGCACCAGACGCGCCATAAGCTGCTTGCCACTGCCGTAAATTTCTTCCACTGACGGTAAGCCCCCGGCGCGAGGTAACATCGACAGATCCCGGCCATTGAGCGGTAAATTGGCTGTCCGGGCATCAATACCACTGTCTTCCAGTTCGCGTTGAATGCGGGCACGGGCTGCCTTGGCTTCCAGCAAGACGGTTTCGGCCTGTATCTGCTCTAACCGTTGCAGGGTGTATTCTTCCATCACCGGCGGTTGCGGTGGCGGTGTTTCTGCATAGGCTACGCCACTTAACCACGCGGTGATAAACAGCACGCGCTTATGATTTTGCATATAATTTTCCTTCCATCCGGTAACTTAATCGCCCCTGATTGAGCGTGATCGTGATGACGTGCAGGCGTAAACCCAGATCGTCCAGTTCATCAAACAACAGGGTCGGGGGGATGGCGGTTTCCAGTGAAAAACTAAAACTGCGCCACGGCAAAATCCGCTCTTCGCCGTTAGCGCTCACCTGACGGTTATCCTCTTCCTGTAGGTTAATGGGCAGGCGCATCCGCTGCGCAAAGGTGGTTAATCGCTGTATCTGGCTATCCGCCTCCGGCAAGGCGCGGGTGTCCGGCGAGGTGGTGAAGGTCACAGGTTGGCTAAACCCGCCGGTATCACCCTGACCGGGCAAATTGAAATACGGCATCGTTTGCCCGGCGTAAACCTGCTTCACCCGGTAAGCGAAATCGCCCACGGTGGCCCCAACGGGTTTGCTGTACGCCAGTCGTAGTGTGCCTTCCTGTGCGCATTGCGCTTCTTTAAAGCGCCAGCCGGCCAGCGACAGCGGGATGGTTTGCCAGCGTTCGGCACAGGCGTTAATAAACGGCATCAGTCGCGGTGTGTCATGCCACGGTGAGCGCAGAGCCGGGGACGTTTGCACCTGTTGCTGTGCCAGCCATGCCGCACGTAGGGCGGCCTGACGCAACGTTTCCTGATGGGTTTGAACCCCGTTCCAGCCGACGTAACCGACCAGCATCAGGCAACAAAGCGTAAACAGAGCTAAAAATCGCCGCTTGCGTGATGTTGCCTGAAAGCGGGCACTGTCTGGAAAACGAAGCCCTGCCAGCAAGCCTTCCAAATCAAACGGTTGGCTATCGGCGATGTTCCAGTCTGCCGGGGCGAAAATCTGCCAGCCGCCTTCCGGCTCGCGGTTAAACTGGCAAAAGTTTTTTTGCGCCTGTGCGATTGCGGCCTTGTCGCCCACCACATCGTTAATCAGCACCCCGTCGATGCTGCTAACAAAACCGTAGCGCGCGTTATCCAGCGCGATAATGGCGTAACCACTGCCTTTCAGTTGCCGGGCGATGAGCAGTGCCAGCGCGTAACCGTCTTTGCAGCCTTTTGGCAACGTCAACGCCGCCCAATTGACCAGCCCCATCACCCACTGCGGGTTTTTCTGGCTGTCCCGATAGCGGTAACTGACTACGCGATCTGCACCGCGTCTTCGCGCTTCGCTTTTGACGTTTTTACCCGCCCGCAATGTGACGGGGAGCCAGTCTATGCCGGCCAGAAAAACGCGGCGACCTCGCACCATCGGCGTCGCGGTAAATAGCGGTGTTGTCGTCATTATTATCCCTCCTGCGACAGAACCGGGGTGATCAGCACAACCAGCATCCGATCACCGTCTTCTGCCTGTTGACCGCCGCCTAAGCCAAAGAACCACGGTTGACCGACGCCCTGCTTGCTTCCTTTACGGCTGGCCTGCTGAAAGCCGGATAACACCAGTGTCTGGCCGGTTTTCATTTTCACGCGCTGGGTAAAGGTTTTCAGTTGGGTATTGAGCAACTCGACCGAGCTTTCCCCGGAAGTAAAGGTACGCCGGGTAGGTGGTTCAGAGAGATTAATCGCGAATTGCAGTAACAGGTGTTGACCGTCCGGCATGATATTCGGCAGCAGATTGATATAAAAGCCGGTGGTAATGGTGGCGGGCTGAATCGACGTGGCCGTGCCGACATTCGCGGTGGATTGTGTTGTTACCTGCGCCACATAATCTTCCTGTTCGGCTACCTGCATGGCGACCGGCGAAAGATTGGTGGTGGTATTCGACTGTTGGGTGACGACACTGACTTTAGCTTGCTCGGCAAGCGCTTTGAGAAAGACTTTTGACCCCGCCAGCCGCCCGTCTACCACCGAGAAGCCGCCATTCATGATATTGCCGGCCGCACCGCCAAAGGCTTGACTGAGTGACAACCCTAAACGGCCATTGTTAAAAACGGCGTTCCAGTCCAGCCCTAACTGGTCTTTTTGCCGTTTTTCCACGCTCAGCACTTCAATATTGAGCACCACCTGCCTGTCTAATGTCTGGTTGCGTTCGTCAACAAAACGCTCAACCGTATCCAGCACCCGTGGCACATCGGTGACGGTCAGATTACCGGCAGACAGGAACATACGCCCCAGCCCCGGCGTCAGCATTGATTTCACTGCACCCTGTAAATCGGCATACAGGGATGATTTGATGGTGGTTGAGGTGGATTGTGACGTGGTGGCATCGCCACTGAGTGCATTGCCGCTTTGCCCGCCGCTGTTACCGGCTTTGGAGGTGGTGCCGCTGACCACTCTGGATTGGTAATCGGTCTGTGAATCCATAAAATTCAGCGTAAATGACCGGGTTTCCAGCGCGTAGATAACTATCTGTCCCGATTCATAGCGCCACGACACGCCAAGGCGACTGGCAATGGTGTCGAGCAGCCCGGCCAGTGGGCCGTTCCAGTAAAGCCCGTTCAGATTCGCGCCGGTGTTAATCGCAGCAGGCGCAGAGGATGACGCCATCCCGATGGCCGCCAGCGGCACCATGCCATTGACATCCGGCGGCGGGATATCGCCTTTCATCTGCTGGGTCTGTCCGCCAGAGACGCCGCCCAAGAGCGTTAATGCATCTGGCGTCACGGAAACGGGAATGCGGCACACGCGGGTAATACGTTCAGAAACGTCATGCAGGCTCAGTGAGCCTTGCCGGTTAATCGTAATGGTACAAGGTGGGATGACTTTTTTTATCGCCGCCCGGTCAATCATCGGCGTGGGATTCACCCACTGCCGGGGCGCTTCGCGTAATACTGGCGATGGCGAGGTCAATTTTTGCATCTGCTGCCTTGCCTTTGCGTCTGTCGCCTCACTGTTTTTCATGTTTTGATTAATGCGCTCAATACTGGTGCAGCCAGACAATGCCAGTACCACCAGTAAAGGCGCAGCAGAAAAAATCGCTCGCATGGTGTATCCTTTGTTATTTGAAACCTTAGAAAATGTGCAAAGTAAGTGTTGGAAAGAAACCCGCTTGGGGATTTGTTTACTTTTAGGAGAAAACGTGGGAATAATTGATTTGTTGTTAAATAACACTGAGTTTGTTGAATACCTTTTCCCTTCCTTAGCGGTAATAATCCTTGTGATTTATTTTTTCTTTTTTTTCTTTGGATTAACTCAACTGAAAACAGCAAGGAATGAAAAAAAACCAATAGCGCTATATCATTTCACATCAAAAAGTTGCTTGGATAAAATAGCAATATCCAGAATGATAAAGTCTGTTAGCTACGGGGTTGTTTTTAGCACATCAAACAAACGAAAAAATAACAGAGGGCGAAACTGTAATCCTCTTAAAAGAAAAGGGGTGGTTGTTTTTGTAAGCGAATCACTAGGCTGCTTCAAAAGCAATTTCAGATATAAACTACTAAGACTATTTTTACTGTATAAGGTATTTGAAATTAACCATCAAGAGTACATTACGAAATCATGTGGTGATTTGTACCTCTCTAAAATCGAGATGATTAATAGTCATACCTTACTAGTGAGAAAAGCAGAGATAAAAAAGTGCAGCAAGAGAATACATCCAATAAGAATATTAAAATATTTTATTAAACAATGCCTTAATCTGTTTTATGTTGTATTTTCTTTATGCGCATTCCTAAGTTTGCCGGCGATTTTCACTAATATTCTTTTAGTGAAAGTAATTATAATTAAAGTTGTTTTGTTTTGCATTTTTGCCACTGTAATCTTGTTTATTACTTCATGGGGGTTGGGTAAAATAGACAACATAAGATGATTTATTATTTTACTTTTTTAAATCAAAAAGCTTATGGTGGCTTTACTTCATCTGTAATATAAATGCAATGACTATGGAAATGCCTATAATCATAGTTGAGAAAATAATGGACATCTCATGCAAATGGTAATCATTAAGTCTAAAAACGGGGATGATCCCAAAAACCAAGAAAAGCAGTGCAGTTATCCAGAATGATCCCGTTACGTTGAGTGAGAAAAAAGCACCAATACCAATAAAGAAGAAGTGGAATATTAAGATTTTCATTGTTACTCCAACAATTAATAAAACCCCTGGCGAATTTCACTGCATCTGTGATTTTATCAGTGCAAACAATATGGAAATTGAGCCTACACTGAACACAAAAAAAACAGTTAACTCCTCAAGATAATAACGATTAAGACGCAACAGAGGGATAGCGCCAAAAGAAACGACAAGCAATATCGTCATCCATACTGAATCCGTGATTTTTAGTGCAACAAAAGTGCCTAGACAAATGATAAGAAGATGAAATACTAGAAATTTCATTAATCCCCCTTGTATCTTGAAAACGGTTTAAAATAGTTACGATTAGATTTGGCAAGGTGCATGCAGCCCGATTCCTCCTAGGGTTTTAAGCCCGTTAATTAGCGACCGGCGCATACACTGAGCCACTCATCTGAAACCCGAACAGTTGTCCGTATCCATAACGCATTTGCAAGGATGGGTAATCATGAGTCAGCCAAATCCACTTTGTGTGGGTATTGATGTTTCTAAAGCAACGCTGGACATAGCAGCCAGCTGTGATATTGCACAGTTTACGGTCAGCAATGACTCTGACGGTTTTGATGCCATTATCGCCGAATTGAGAAAGCATTCGGTGGTGTTGGTTCTGATGGAGGCAACTGGCGGGCTTGAAGCTACTGTGGCCTGCTCGCTCCAGGCTGAAGGCTTTGACGTTACTGTGATCAATCCCAGACAAGCCCGAGACTTTGCCCGCGCTATGGGCTATCTGGCAAAAACTGACCGTATTGATGCCAAAGTGCTTGCACAAATGGCAGAGGTTATTAATCGACATCCGGAGCGAGAGCGCTTTATCCGGACTCTGCCAAATGCAGAACGTCAGGTTCTTGCTGCGATGGTCGTACGCAGACGCCAGTTGATTACAATGTTGGTGGCAGAACGTAATAGGCTGTATACCGCACATCCACATAATAGAAAAAGCATCAACATCATCATCAAGGCGCTGGAAGATGAACTTGCCAGAATCGATGAGGATATGAACAACCACATAAGGAACCACTTTAAGGATCTGGCCGCTAGGCTGAGCAGCATTAAAGGGGTTGGTACCATGACAGTTGCTGCGTTGTTGGCGGAGCTTCCCGAACTGGGCAGCCTCTCGAGGCGAGCTATTAGCGCGCTTGTAGGCGTTGCCCCCATAAACCGGGACTCGGGTACCATGCGAGGTCGGCGAACCATCTTTGGCGGAAGGGACGGAGTCCGAACAGCACTTTATATGGCCGCGCTTGTAGCAACTCGCTTTAATTCGGTTATAAAAGCCTTTTACATGCGTCTGCTTGCAGCGGGAAAAGCCAAAAAAGTGGCGCTGGTTGCCTGTATGCGCAAGCTGCTGACTATCCTGAACGCGATGCTCAGAAAGAACGAAGAATGGAATGAGTCGTACCATCACGTTT
Source organism: Arsenophonus sp. ENCA (assembly GCF_002287155.1). NCBI lineage: Bacteria > Pseudomonadati > Pseudomonadota > Gammaproteobacteria > Enterobacterales > Morganellaceae > Arsenophonus > Arsenophonus sp. ENCA. Next base: position 1,052 of record NZ_NHNG01000620.1, on the reverse strand, counting down.
CTCCATAATTTTAACGTTCAAGACAGTTGCTAGTTAAGATAAACAATTGCCCCATCGGGGATACGTGCCGGTAAGACAATTTGCATATCCCGCCCACTATTATCAAAAAGACGGTGATTTTTGACGCTACCCAATAGCGCAGAATCGCGTGTTTGCGTTTTGAGCGCTGCCATTAATCCCGGAGAAAAAGGTTGCCAGACGAAAACACGCTGGCTGGCAATAACATGCTGGATAGGCGAATGCGGCGTGATACCGATTTGCGCCGCTGTTAGCACAATCTCATTGGGATTCTTAGTTACATCAGGGTGGAGATAGAGATAATCATTAATCGCGTTGATATAGTGAACCGTCTCTATCGCTTGTTGCGTCGTGGTGGTTGTCATTTCAGTACTGTTGAGATTGTCCGCATGTTGATGCTGATAAAATCCGGCGAGCGATAACGTTACCAGCATAAAAGAAAGGATTAAATAGCCCATCATCCCCCCGGTGGTTTATCGGTGATGCGTATCAGGCATTGCGCACTATTGGTTTCTGCATAAAGCGGCTTTTTGGCCGACTGGTATAACTCTAAAACACTTCTCAATGCAGATTTAAAATCACCACTGAATTTTAGCGGCGCGTCAATCTGATAATTAACCGGCGTTTGCCACAAAACCGACCAATTTTTTACTCCCGGCGCGATGCAAGGTGCTTTTATTGCCCATGCCATCACCCCGTCCTTTAACGTTACGCCTTTTTCTATCTGCCACGTTTGCACAGGTTTTGGGTTCGGAGTAACTTTCATTGATGTAAACGGTTTATCCGTAAGCAACGTCGGTGTTTTTGGCGGCGCTATCGTTTTTTGAGATTGAATGATGGATTTATTCCCCTGAGTCGGTAACAGATTATTGTTAACGCTGATAATTTGCGGAGGTTTCGTCACCGTCAGCGCTTTACTTGTCATCGGCTCATTATCTTTTGCAAGATTTTTCGCTGCCAACAGGCGTTCAGGCTGTTTCTTTACCGGGAGAGGATGAATATCAACCGGTTTATCAATGCGATAAAAATAAATA
>NZ_NHNG01000595.1:0-12239 GCF_002287155.1 Arsenophonus sp. ENCA | reverse complement strand
ACTTGTCGATCGTCTGTTGGTGATACTGGTTTGCAAAGAGGTCATTCTTAATGGCGCTGCGTTTCTTCATGGTGGTTAGCTCAGTAGACCAGCTTCCGATAACTTTATCAGCAAAATCAAACTCGGCTTAGGTTTTTCGAGGTGCCCTTAAATATAAGAAAAAATATGCCGCTGATCAGAAAATTTAAAATACATATAAATATATTTAGAGAAAGATAAATTTTATCAAGCAAGTTGATTTTGTTATAGTTGTTATTATCTTGTATGAAATAATAATAGAATTTAATTTGTAATTCTATAGATATAAACTGTACTTTAATACAGGGAAGATTTTTAATTAATTGGCTATGAAAATGTGTAATAAATAAAAATAACCCTTTTTATGTAAAGGGTTATAAACGATAAGGAATATATTTTAAGATGCGTGATAAATCAATCACACTGAACTTTAATAGCTAAACCTCCGCGAGAAGTTTCACGGTATTTAGCATTCATATCTTTACCTGTTTCATACATGGTCTCGATAACTTTATCTAAAGAAATTCGGGGTTCACTTGTTCTACGTAATGCCATTCTTGCCGCATTAATAGCTTTTACTGACGCAATTGCATTACGTTCAATGCAAGGGACTTGAACTTGTCCTGCAACCGGGTCACAGGTAAGACCTAAATTATGCTCCATACCAATTTCAGCCGCAATACAGACTTGTTCAGGATTGCCACCCAGTAACTCCGTTAATCCAGCAGCGGCCATTGAACAGGCAACACCGACTTCACCTTGGCAGCCGACTTCAGCACCTGATATAGAGGCATTCATTTTGTAAAGAATACCAATTGCCCCTGAAGCTAAAAAGTAACGATTGTAAAGGGCCGGTGTAATAGGTTCTATACAATGATCATAGTAAGTTAACACAGCAGGAACGATGCCGCAGGCGCCATTGGTGGGTGCTGTTACGACACGACCACCGGCGGCATTTTCTTCGTTGACCGCTAATGCAAACATATTGATTAGATCAACGACATCCATTGGGTCATTGGATATTTTTTGGGAAACGGTTAGCATGCGATGTAATGCCGGTGCGCGTCGGGGGACGCGAAGCGGGCCAGGTAAAATACCTTCAGTATTAAGCCCTCTATCGATACAGGCCTGCATGGTATGCCAAATATTAGCAAAATAGTGGTCAATTTCTTCTTTCGTATGCAGCGCTAATTCGTTTTTCATCATAAGACTAGAAACAGATAAACCGGTTTTATTACAATGAAGTAACAGTTCAGCTGCTGAGTTATAGGCATAGGGTACTTTTTTATTAGTAGATATTTGTTGGCCAAAATGTTCTGCATCAACAATGAAGCCGCCACCTATCGAGTAATATGTTTTACTGAAAATTTGCTTATCATTATTGAAAGCGGTAATGGTCATACCATTTTCATGTAATGGTAAATTATTATAATGAAAATTTATCCCGCCTTGGCGTGGAAAATCAACATAATGGTTTGTATTTGCTAAAGATAAACGTTCAGTTTGCTCAACATTGGCAATAAAATCTGCAATTGATTCAATATCAACGGTTGCTGGCAAATTACCTGCTAAACCCATAATAATAGCAATATCAGTATGATGTCCCTTTCCGGTTAATGAAAGGGAACCATAAATATCAACAGCGATACGAGTGATCGAGGAAAGTAGATTTTTTTCTACCAATTGATCGACAAATTCTTTACCCGCTTTCATTGGACCAACGGTATGAGAACTGGATGGGCCAATACCTACTTTAAACATATCGAAAACACTGATCACTAAGAACCCCCTGGAAAAATAAAAACGATAAAGTAATCACTTAAGACTAAATGTTATGGTTGTAATATTACAGTGTTATAATGGATTGCCAGTTTATCGTTTTTTTTGAAATTTACTAGTAGCAGTGAATAAAATGTAAAATAAAAAGATTTTTTATTTTTTGCCTATTTTAAACAAGTTGTAAGGCCAATTTATTGAGAATTGTTGCAGTTAATCCCCAAATTAGATATTGATTGTAGTGATAAAAGAACAGACGCTTTTTATGACCTGCATTATTGATCATAATGGAATGATGATGAGTTAAGGTGAGGGCGTGTTTCAGTGGGACTTCAAAAATAGCTGCTACTTCGGCTGGATTTTTGTAATAAGAAACCTTTGCTGATAACAATCCAACAATAGGTGTCACTAAATAGCCACTATGGCTTTTTATTGGTTGCATTTTTCCAAGGATCTGCACCTGATTTGGCAAAATATTAATTTCTTCACAAGATTCACGTAAGGCCGTTTCAATTAAATTATGATCATCGGGTTCGCGAGCGCCACCAGGAAAAGAAATCTGACTAGCATGAAGGCGTAAGTTATCAGTTCTTTTGGTAAATAGAAGAGTGGGTTCAGGTTTGCAAATAATGGGTAATAGTACAGCGGCACTTTTTTTTGCGCTATCGGTATTAACAGGTTGAGCGGTACCAGTGGCGATAGGTAATATTAATTGAAATCGGTTAATAAAATTATCTAACATATCCATTAAGATTGATTATTTTCTAATACGGGTAATATTCTACTCAGTTTATCAAAAGTCTCTTGATACTCTTTTTCGGCGGTACTATCTGCCACAATTCCACCGCCTGCCCAACAATAAAGGTTTTGATTTTCAGTTAATAAGGTACGTATGCTGATGTTTGTATCCATCGTACCGCAGAAACTGATATAACCAATTGCTCCGCAGTAACTATGGCGACGATGAGGTTCAAGTTCATCAATAATTTCCATTGAACGTATTTTCGGCGCGCCGGTAATTGAGCCGCCTGGAAAGCAGGCTTTTAATAGATCAGTGGGATGATAGCTAGAAGGCAATTGTGCAACAATAGTGCTAACTAAATGATGAATAGCCGGAAAAGATTCAACCACAAAAAGTTCTGGTACACTGACTGTTCCTGGTATTGCAACTTTACCAATATCATTACGCAATAAATCAACTATCATTACGTTTTCAGCGCGATCTTTGGTTGATAATTGTAAACGTTTTATCTGTTTTTGATCTTCTTGGGCATCAGTTAGCCTAGGCAATGTGCCTTTGATTGGACGAGTTTGAATTGAATTGTCGTTCAGCCAAAGAAAACGTTCAGGGGATACACTGAGCACGCAATGTTGTTCTAAACGAATGAAGGCGGAGAAGGGTGCTTGATTATTTTGATTAAGTTTAAGAAACGCTTCCCATTCATTACCCTGATATTTGGCTTTAAAACGTTGCGCTAAATTAATTTGGTAACAATCACCATCGCGCAAATATTGATGAATTTGGCTAATTTTATGGTGATATTGCTGTCTTGACATGTTACTTTGCCATGGTTCACACATTTGAAACTGTTCAGTTGGTATTTTCGTTTGGTTTTCTAACCATGACAAGCGTTGTTCAACATTTTGATAACTGAGCAAAGTTACTATTTTTTTATGGTGATCAACAATTAATGCCCAAAGATAAACACCGATCGCCATATCGGGAAAACTTAATTCTTTCTTAGCAAGTTCGGGCAGAATTTCTATTCGCCGGCCTAAATCATAGCCCCATATACCTAAAGCTCCGCCTTGGAAAGGAAGCTCGCTATTCACTGTGAAAGTGAGATTCAAATGTTGCATTTCGCTTTTTAATAGCTCAAATGGATCAAGTTCTGAGCTGATTTTTTCATTTTCACGGTGAATTTGCGTGATACTGTCTCTTGTTTCTAACGTGGTTACTGGATCAGCGACTACAATATCAAAGCGGTTATGTGGATGGCTTGCATTACCCGAATGTAATAACATCGCCCATGGCTGGTTGGCGATAGCATTAAAATAATTTAAAGCGGCATCTAATGAATAAGGTAATTGAATTTTTTGCAGGCGCATATTTATTAGGCAACGATAAGGGCTATTAACGAATATACTACCATAAAATAACGTTTTTCATAGGTCAAACTATGCTAATGTTATATTGATAATGATGTTTAAATAAAAAATGAGTGAAAAATAAATGTTTTCAGATATGCCAATGTTAAATCATCAGGAGCAACAAGAAGCTGCTGAACGTATTCATCAATTGATGGCTGATGGAATGAGTAGTGGGGAAGCGATTGCTTTAGTCGCTAAGGAGATCCGTGCAAAGCATGCGGTTAAAAAGCAAACTGATAACAACCATAAATAAGAGAAATAAGATTTTTTATGTTATTGCATATTGTTGATATGATGGATATGCCTTTACACCTCTAATTATACTTACTTTTCATAAGAAAATGTTTAGGAGTAAATGAAAGTGATGAAGATGCTTTTTATGTTGCTAGCTATGATATTAACCACGTTAATATCTTTTTCAATAATAGCTCAGGATATTGAAATTAATGAGAGAAGAACGGCTAAATTCATCAATTGTGATAATTTAAACCCGCAGCAAATTGGCGCAAAAGTGAAGAATGATTTTATTCAAACTCGTTTGCCATACTGGAATAAGGATAAAAAATTACTTGGTGGTTCAAATGTAGTTGCATGGATAAATAATAATAGCATTACAGCAATCAAACATGGTTATAGAATCCCTTTGAGCGTTAGGGGTACGAAAAAAGATGTTAGCTATCAGGTGATTGTTAATTGCCAGAATGAAACTATTACTTATCAAATTAAAAACGATTAGCGATTAATAAATTAACAGCAAAAAGTTGTCAGCATATTAACATTTATGGTTATTTTTATATTATCCTTTTCGCGGATCGTAAGGTAATTGATCCAGAGTATGAGAAATTTTGCGAAATAGCTTAAGCCGCTTACGAAAAAGCTCTCGCAAATGTACCGCTTGCTCTGCTTCAACTCTATCGGCAATAACCGGCATATTGTATCTTTCTTTAAATGCCACACTTGCAGCGGCAAGATCAAGATTTAGTTTTTCCCTCTCTTCTTTTGCTAATTCAGCAAGATTGTAACCCATACTCGTATTTTCGACCCCATCAAATATGATTTCTACATTAATTTTAGTAAACGAGGCATAGTCACGAGTTTCGCAGTCTCTAAAACACGAGTTTCGCACAGGCATATAAAATTCTAAAAATGGCTTAAAAGCAATGATTAATCTGCAAGTTACTAAAAAACATAAATTTTCTTAAATTACAATAAGTTGTATTTGATTTATAAGGTTTTGACTATTTATATATCATGCTGAATTAAACTTAAAAATAGAGCGTTTTTTTATTGGTGCGAAACTCGTGAAAATACCTTACAACCCGTCAGCGTGAGTACACGCCTAGGAATTTCAAAGATCCTGAGGCCGTATGAAATAGGGATCACAGTCGGTAAGATTTGCTGTTTTTTTCAGCACAAGAGGGAGTGAGATCATTATTTGTTGGCTAATCGACTGATTTTTGAACGAATTTGCTGAATTCAGGCAGATCTTCCCTGCATTACATCACGTAACGCATTCGCGCTATTTCCACTGCGTTAGCAACCAGATCCTTTAAGCCTGTTGCTCAATAGTGAAATAAAACTGCTTTCAATAAAAACAAGTTAGATACATCTAAAAAACACAAAAATAGGTTATTTTTTAATCTTATATAGGTTATTTTTAATTCAAAAATTGATTATTTTATCATCAATAGCTGGTTTTTTTGTAAGTCACAATTAATTTTGCTATTGAGCAACAGGCTTTTTGTTACCAGCCCATACAAGACCCGCTGATAGACCATTTTCCCGCCACACAGAATACATTTAAAAGGGTCCGTATTGAGCAGTGCTTGGCTGAGGCTGGAAAATGTCACTACTTTTACAGGTTTTTTCTCTTCCTGAGCCAGTGCCTTTTTTACCTTCAGCAATAATGTTCCCACCACTCGGTTTGCGAGAAAACCAAAGTACCGCACCATCCGAAAGTGTTTCTCCGGGATATGTTTAATCAGTCCACGAGTTTCGCACAGGCATATAAAATTCTAAAAATGGCTTAAAAGCAATGATTAATCTGCAAGTTACTAAAAAACATAAATTTTCTTAAATTACAATAAGTTGTATTTGATTTATAAGGTTTTGACTATTTATATATCATGCTGAATTAAACTTAAAAATAGAGCGTTTTTTTATTGGTGCGAAACTCGTGTCAGTTAAAGCTTTCGGCAGCAACCATTGAAGGTGATAGCTTTCATCGTTATACTCGCCCTGAAATGGATGTTGCTATTCGTAAAGCTAAGGAACAGAGTCGTCATATTAGTTATTTTGGACCTGAATCCAATGATTTTGGTCTGCTTGAACAAAGTTTAATCGAGTATGGCGAAAAAGGGACAGGAAAACGCCGACGCTATTTGCACACCTACGATGAAGCCGTCCCTTACAATCTTCAACCTGGAACTTTTACACCATGGGAAGCATTACCTAAAAATACCAATATACTATTTTATGAAGGGTTACATGGTGGGGTTGTAACATCAAAATATAATGTCGCTAAACATGTAGATTTGTTAGTCGGTGTTGTGCCTATTGTTAATCTTGAATGGATCCAGAAACTAATTCGTGACACATCAGAACCGGGTCATTCAAGAGAAGCTGTGATGGATTCAGTTATCCGCTCAATGGGAGATTACATTAAATATATCACCCCACAATTTTCTCGCACCCATATCAACTTTCAACGTGTTCCAACCGTTGATACCTCTAACCCCTTTGCCGCTAAAGCGATTCCTTCACCAGATGAAAGTTTTATAGTGATCCGATTTAATGGTCTGACCCAGATCGATTTTTCCTATCTTTTATCCATGCTACACAATTCATTTATTTCTTCAATGAACACATTGGTTGTTCCAGGTGGAAAACTAGGTTTAGCATTGGAGTTAATTATGACCCCATTAGTAAAAAAGCTTGTCACTAATAAAAAAATTATCCATAAAATAAGCTAACAACACAGCATTATATTTTTACTTATATCAATTTTTTATTCTTATAACCATTTTAAAGTTCAAACTATGCATAAAATTATCTTTTCCGTATATCATAATAATCGCGGTAATATTTTCTGGTTAATTATTTAATAACGTAATTATATTATAATGTTAATATTTATTTTTGCTATAATTTGATAACTTATGAAATAATATATTATTATTTCGGTTTAATTTTCAAATGTAATATTTACTTTGTCATACTTATTAATAAACACAGTAAAACTAATCAACTTATTGCTAAAATATGGATTATTTGGTCTATACAACATGACTGAATCGAGACAGTAGAGACAGGATGCTTTTATTATGCTACAAAGCAAAAGCACATTTATAGTATGGTTAAGATCAATACCAAAAATTCCGAATCAATATACCCTATAGTTAATATTAACTTTTCCAAACTAAACAAGTTAGTATGCTATGTTAGAATTTTATAAGATAAGCCAGCCTTATGAAGATTTGTATTTTCATATTTAGGCTGCAATAACATTAGAGGATTAAGCGAATGGTTTTCGGCAAACCACACACAGACCCGACTCTTGAATGGTTTTTGTCACACTGCCATATTCACAAATATCCATTCAAAAGCACTCTTATTCATCAGGGCGAAAAAGCAGAAACACTTTATTATATTGTAAAAGGTTCTGTTGCTGTTTTGATTAAAGATGAAGAAGGAAAAGAGATGATCCTTTCCTATCTGAATCAGGGGGACTTTATTGGTGAGCTTGGATTATTTGAGGAAGGGCAAGAGCGAACAGCTTGGGTTAGAGCTAAAAGCGCCTGTGAAGTCGCTGAAATCTCTTATAAAAAATTTCTCCAATTAATACAGGTAAATCCAGATATCTTGATGCGATTATCAGCACAAATGGCTAAACGCTTACAAACAACGTCTGAAAAAGTCGGTAATCTAGCTTTTTTGGATGTTACAGGCCGTATTGCGCAAACATTATTAAATTTAGCAAAACAACCTGACGCGATGACGCATCCAGATGGAATGCAAATTAAAATAACTCGCCAAGAGATAGGTCAAATAGTAGGATGCTCACGCGAAACAGTAGGACGTATACTAAAAATGCTAGAAGATCAAAATCTGATTTCTGCTCACGGTAAAACCATTGTCGTTTACGGTACACGTTAATATTCTATAAACCAGTACCTACTTTTATGTAGTGTATTGGTTTTATAAACTTATTTATTGTTATTAATATACAATTGAATTATGAATATATAATTACAATAGTAATAAAAAATCGAATAGCTGAATAATGATACAACTTTAATATGATATTTGAAATTAAAAATAACCGAACTATCTATCATAAAATTTACTAAATAGTCAGAGTATAATAATCAAATCTTATTAAGTTTATTCTCCAAAAACGATTTTAATACTACCGCATTATTATGATCTTCGTCTTTGCTAGAAAAAAGAAGTATCAAACAGTCCGATTTTACTTTAAGCAATAAATGTTGCCAACTATCAGGATTATTTTCTAATTCTTCAAAATAAAGTCGCTTAAATTGAGTAAAATTTGCTGGATATTTATGAAACCATTTTCTTAAATCATTTGATGGAGCAACATTTTTATTCCATTCATCATAGCGAAGATCTTGTTTTTTAATACCTCTTGGCCAAATCCTATCAACCAATACCCGATAGCCATTATTACCGATTTTATCCGCATAAATACGTTTACAAATTATCATCTTTGTACCATTTTTTGATAATAAAAAATTTAACAAAAATTTCTTTTATTATGTTTAATAGTAGTCTTTTATCAATGATAAATACAAAAAACATATTTAAATAGATAACTTTCTATATACTGCTTTTCCCCTATTGAGATTTACATTTAAAGCAAAATAAAACCTATTTTTCCAACGTTGATAGTTATACTTATCATTGAAATAAATAGCCAGACATGATCTAATTTGTAATAAATTAATACTTTAGAAAATTATTTAATAATTCATGTCCTTGCTCACTCAAGATGCTTTCTGGATGAAATTGAACGCCCTCAATAGGTAGTGTTTTATGCCGAATACCCATAATTTCGTCAATATTTCCATCATGTAGCGTCCAGGCAGTAACTTCAAAAGTAGCGGGTAAAGTTCCGGCATCAATCACCAAAGAATGGTAACGAGTAACTTGTAATGGACGATTTAATCCTTTAAAAATACCTTGCTGGTTATGATGAATTGCAGATACCTTGCCATGCATTACTTCTCTCGCTTTGACAATTGAAGCACCAAAAGCCTGACCAATCGCCTGGTGACCAAGACAAACCCCCAAAATTGGGATCTTACCGGCAAAATATGAAATTGTATTTAGTGAAACACCCGCCTCATTAGGTGTACATGGACCCGGTGAAATAACTAAATGTGTCGGCGCTAAGGTTTCTATCTCCGAGATATTTATTGCATCATTACGTTTAACTACAACATCAACTCCTAACTCACACAGATATTGATAAAGGTTATAGGTAAACGAATCATAGTTATCAATTATCAAAAGCATAACTAGCTATCCAAATGATTTTTATAGTAATAATTTCTTGATTATGAACTTTGTTATTAAGGCAAATTGTACTGATTATTATACCATAACAATAACGTGGGCTATCATACCATAACCGTAGAAAAAAATGGCTTACAAAAATCAATCAAAATGTTTCATTTTAATAAATAAACACAATAATTATAAATGAGAATAATGATAAAGGATTACTATAAACTATTATAAACTTCGTTATAATATTGACCATAAGATTTTAAATTATTTGATGTTATTTCGTTATTTCGATAAATTTCACCAATATATTTAGTTGCTTTATCAAATTTGTTATCAATAAGATAATTATCATAGACTTCATTATAACATTCTATATTTCTTGGATTTGCCATAATTCCAATATCCACTGCCATGTGATTAATAATTTCTCTTTGGATCTCAATATTTTTAATCGTTGCAGCACCTTCACTAGCTAAAAAATGAGAAACAAAATTTGATTTAGATTTTATATTTGGCTTTGCTGCATAAAAAATATGCCCAATTTCATGGGATAACGCTTGAATAGTTAAATTAGGATGATTCAATACTCGATTTGAAATAAATACAGTTTTCCGTCGTAAATCGGTAGCGGTTCCTTGCCCCCGTTGCGCTACAACTAATTTCCAACCATCAATTTCTAATGTTTCCAATGCCCGACTCAATGTAGGTGAACTTGTAATAAGCGCTTGTGTTTTTTCAGAAAATCGAACCATTTTGCCTGGAGTATATTCAATTTTTTCATCCAAAAAATAAGTAGACATAGGCGCCATATTCAGTAAGTCTGAAAATTGATTATTTTTATGTTCTATTTTCGGTTCAACAATATTTTCTATTAATTTCTGGCAACTAGGTAATAGCTTACTCAAACAATAATTCCCCATTAACAACAAGATAACGATATAAATTAATAAACTGATGGAAATTTTTTTTTATTATAAAGTAAAGTCCTGCCATTAATAGCAAGATAAGGACAGGTAAATTATTTTAGTTTTCTTATTGTAATTAAATATCGGCAATTATGTTAAATATAATAGCAGAAAAATATTTTCTGCTATTAGATAAATTTATTCAATACTGGCAGAAATAATTTTTATTTCTTGAGTTGGCACATTTTGGTAAGGACCAATATCTTTTGTTTTTACTTTCGAAATTTTGTCAACAACATCCATTCCTTTAATCACTTTACCAAAAACAGCATAACCAAAATCACGTTGGCCATGATCTAAGAATGCATTATCTGCTATGTTGATAAAAAATTGGCTAGTAGCACTATCCTTAGCTGTTGTACGCGCCATTGCAATGGTTCCACGTAAATTACGTAACCCATTATCAGCTTCATTTTTGATTGGCGAGCGAATATTTAATTGAGGTTGCAAATCACTAATAAAACCACCACCTTGGATCATAAAACCTGGGATCACACGATGGAAAATAGTATTTTGATAGTAACCTGCTTGTACATACTGAATGAAATTCTTCGTTGTCATAGGAGCTGCTTTATTATTTAACTCAAGTTCGATCTCACCTTCCGAAGTCACTAATTTAACGATAGTATCTCCTGCTGCAACAGCAAATGAAGATATACTAACCATATACGCTACCAGTAGCGGCACAAAAAAACGTTTTAACATTCAAGTTCCTTTTAATTATATTTTAGATGAAAATGTAAGCTAAAATTTAGTACCGTCAGGTCATTATACTAAGTAAAAATACATAACTGGCCTAAATTGACCTAATTAAATAATAGGATCTATTCTGTCACATTCCATATTTTTTTCTTATGTAAAAAATGTTATTTTTAATAAAATTCATTAACACATAATAATCTATCTTTCATGTAGCTATCACTATCTTAATTTATCCTCTTAAAGGTATAATTTCTCTAATTTAAGCCGAAATCAGCGAGAAACAATGATGACAAACAAAAATTATAATTATCACCAGACAAAATTTGTCACAAGCGCACCTGATATTCGCCATTTACCCAACGATCATGGTATAGAAATTGCCTTCGCTGGACGTTCTAACGCCGGTAAATCCAGTGCATTAAATGCACTTACCCAACAAAAAAATCTAGCCCGTACCAGTAAAACACCTGGCAGAACACAGCTAATCAATTTGTTCGAAGTTGCAGAGGGTATTAGGCTGGTTGATTTACCTGGCTACGGCTATGCAGAAGTCCCTGAATCGATTAAACGCCAATGGCAACAAGCATTAAGTGAATATTTACAAAAAAGAACATGTTTAAAAGGATTGATAATATTAATGGACATTCGTCATCCATTAAAAGATATGGATATACAAATGATTGAATGGTCTGTAGCAATGAATATCCCGATATTGGTATTGCTAACCAAAGCAGACAAACTAGTACCCAATAAACAAAAAGCTCAAATCATAGCAGTACGTAGTAGATTAAAAACAGTGGCGGGTAATATACAAGTTGAAACCTTTTCTTCATTGAAAAAAATAGGTATCGATAAATTACAACATAAATTAGATGAATGGTTCAATGAGCACCATTCTGAGCATAATTAGCCTACATGATGGATAATTAGAGGGCTTTATCTATCACTACTGGGCACCTCGAAAAACCTAAGCCGAGTTTGATTTTGCTGATAAAGTTATCGGAAGCTGGTCTACTGAGCTAACCACCATGAAGAAACGCAGCGCCATTAAGAATGACCTCTTTGCAAACCAGTATCACCAACAGACGATCGACAAGT
>NZ_NHNG01000127.1:0-12326 GCF_002287155.1 Arsenophonus sp. ENCA | reverse complement strand
AAATCTTGAATCAGCGAAAGAGCATGGTTGAACCTGTGTTTTCAGCATTGCGGGGAATTCAGGGTTTGGAACGTTTCCGGCGTAAGGGATTATTAGCGGTAAAGCTCGAATTTACCCTGCATGCAATGGCCTATAACTTATCAAGAGCGGTTGCTCTGATATTATGGATGATTTTCAGTCTATTATTTGTACAAACTAAAATCAGAAAAAGAGAAAATCTGCACGGTGGGATATTGTTGAAAAAAAAATTCCACCCCTTTTGCGACAGCCTCAAATCGCGTGGGGTTTTAGTGTTTTTGCGGTCTTTATAGATTGTGTTGAGATGTCATAAAGCCGGCCAGAATGGATCAAACATTAAACAAAAAGTTCATTACATCGCCATCTTGCACAATATAATCTTTCCCCTCGGCGCGCATTTTGCCGGCTTCTTTGGCGCCTTGCTCGCCGTTATAGTGAATAAAATCGGCAAATGAGATTGTCTGGGCGCGGATAAAACCTTTTTCAAAATCGGTATGAATTTTACCTGCCGCTTGTGGTGCGGTGGCACCAACAGGGATGGTCCAGGCGCGAACTTCTTTGATCCCGGCAGTGAAGTAAGTTTGTAAGTTAAGTAACTTATAACCGGCGCGGATCACACGATTTAGTCCCGGTTCTTCAATACCTAACTCAGCCATAAATTCGTCGCGTTCATCTTCATCCAGTTCGGCGATATCGGCTTCAACGGCCGCACATACTGGCACCACCACCGAGCCCTCTTTTTCAGCAATGGCCCGCACTGCATCTAGGTGGCGATTGTTGTTAAAACCATCTTCACTCACATTAGCAATATACATAGTTGGTTTGAGGGTTAAAAAACTGAGATAGAGGATGGCGGCTTTTTCTTCTTTACTTAACGCTAGAGTTCGTAGCATCTCTGCGTTTTCAAGATGCGGTAAACATTTTGTCAAAATGTCTAATTCAATTTTTGCTTCTTTGTCGCCACCTTTAGCTTTTTTCTGAATGCGATGAATAGCGCGTTCACAGGTATCTAAGTCAGCTAATGCCAATTCAGTATTAATGGTATCAATATCTGCTAGTGGATCAACCTGGCCGGCAACATGGATGATGTTATCATTGCCGAAACAGCGAACAACATGGCCGATCGCTTCAGTTTCACGGATGTTAGTTAAAAATTGATTGCCTAAACCTTCGCCTTTAGATGCGCCTTTTACCAGTCCGGCAATGTCGACAAACTCCATTGTTGTCGGTAGTACTCGCTGTGGTTTGACAATTTGCGCCAATTGATCAAGACGAGGATCAGGCATCGGTACTACACCGGTATTAGGCTCAATAGTACAAAAAGGGAAGTTTGCTGCCTCGATGCCGGCTTTGGTCAGCGCATTAAAAAGCGTTGATTTTCCTACATTGGGCAGACCAACGATACCGCATTTAAATCCCATAAATATGTTACCTTAGTTTTTATCTGTTCAATCGCGTATCGCTAATTGATAAATATGAATGAATTTATCGATGATTATACACGTAAAAGTTACCTTGCCGAAGATATGATGTAATAGTATTAACTCGATGCCTTAAAAGCGTGCAACTGATTTACTGCTTTATTAACGCCTTCATTAAGCAGGATCGGTGTACAACGTATTGCTTCATCAATGGTATCATCGATTAATTTTTGTTCCTGGAGGGTGGGTTTATTCAACACAAAGCCGACAACTTTATTTTTATCACCGGGATGACCAATACCGATGCGTAAACGATAAAAATTAGGGTTGTTGCCTAGTTTATTTTGAATATCTTTAAGACCATTATGTCCGCCATTGCTGCCGCCTAATTTTATTTTGGCAGTGCCTGGCATTAAATCTAATTCGTCATGGGCGACAAGAATTTCAGCTGGCTTAATACGATAAAAACTGGCTAATGCTAACACTGATTTTCCACTAAGATTCATATATGTTGTCGGTATCAGCAAGCGAACATCATTATTTGCCAAGTTGATCCTGGCGGTATGACCAAAAAATTTACTTTCTTCTTTTAGTAATTGATTATGTTGTTTGGCTAATAATTCGACATACCAGGCGCCTGCATTATGCCGAGTTAACGCGTATTCAGAACCTGGGTTAGCCAGACCGACGATCAGTTTTATGTTACTCACCATATTCTTTCACTATTGAGCGGTTTTAATTAAAGAATATAGCTTACCTTTTCTGACAACCGACTACAAAAAGTTAAATTTGATGACAGTAGAATAGGTTGATCAGGTTAGCTGCATAAAGGCTAGGGGCTGTCGTCACGAGTTAAAGAGAAGTATCGTTTGTTTTTTTTTAAACAAAAACAACAGAGAAAAGGTAGATTTACATCATAAGTTTGATTAAATAAATCATCTTACAGGCATGGTGGTGAGTAAATTTCGACCATAAATTGAATGTTAAATATACTATATCTCGGTATGTTCATCTTGTGACGACAGCACCTAGATAATCTAGACGGCGACAATTTTAATTATTTACGCTAAAGTAACTTTTCTAAAAGTAAAAATAACGAACGGATAACCGGAGGTCAATTTGATCCCGAATGTATCAAAAGCGCTATCATGGTTAGAGGCACGTCCTAATATTTTACATGGTCTTCGTCGAGGTATTGAACGTGAAACACTGAGAATTACACCAACAGGCGGACTGGCTAAGTCTCCTCACCCTGATAGTTTAGGGAAAGCGTTAACTCATCCATGGATCACGACTGACTTTGCTGAAGCATTGTTGGAATTCATCACCCCAGTTGATAATAATATTGGGCACGTTCTAGCATTTTTAAGAGATTTACATCGTTATACAGCACGTCATCTTGATCATGAATTGATGTGGCCATTAAGTATGCCTTGTTTTATAGAGCGCCAAGATAACATTAAACTCGCTCAATATGGTGTTTCTAATATTGGTCGTTTTAAAACTTTATATCGGGAAGGATTAAAGAATCGTTATGGGGCATTAATGCAAACAATTGCAGGGATCCATTATAATTTTTCTTTACCGATTGAATTCTGGCAAGCGTTGGTTGGTGTTAAGGATGCCGAAAGTGGTAAGGATGAAATTTCTGCTGGTTACTTTCGACTCATTCGTAATTATTATCGCTTTGGTTGGGTTATCCCCTATTTATTTGGCGCCTCGCCTGCAATTTGTGGTTCTTTTTTGCATGGAAATGCCAGGCATCTTCCTTTTGAGAAAACAGCTAAAGGAACCTATTATCTCCCTTATGCCACATCGCTACGAATGAGTGATTTGGGATATACCAACAAATCCCAAAGTGATCTGAAAATCACCTTTAATGATCTAACGACTTATGTTACTGGTCTTAAGCAAGCAATAAAACAGCCTTCTCCCGAGTTTACAAAATTAGGTATATACAATAAAGATGGTAAACATTTGCAGCTGAATACCAATATTTTACAAATTGAAAATGAGTTATATTCGCCGATTCGCCCCAAGCGAGTGCTTATTGGTGATGAGTCGCCATCCGATGCACTGTTAAACAGAGGAATCGAATATATTGAAGTTAGAGCTTTGGATATTAACCCATTTACTGCCATTGGTATTGATGAAGCGCAGATCCATTTTCTTGATCTCTTTTTAATCTGGTGTGTATTAGCAGATGCGCCCGTGATGGATGAAAGAGAATTAAATTGTTGTCGTACGAATTCGAATCGAGTGATCCTTGAAGGTCGTAAACCTGGACAAATAATCGGTGTGGGTTGTGGTGAATCAATGAGACCTTTAAAAGAGATTGGGCAGATATTATTTGATGATTTAATTAGAGTTGCTGATGTGTTAGATGTTAGTGGCAATACGCGATATCGTGAAATTTGTTCTCAATTGATAGCAATGTTTGAAAATCCAGATCTTACTTATTCTGGCCAAATATTATCCCCGATGATTGAACAAAGTATTAGTCAATATGGTTTGCAATTAGCTAAGACCTATCATCAACAATTAAGCAATGAACCTTATAAAATGATTACTGAAACTGAATTTACTAATGTTCGTGACACCTCGATTAGCAAACAGTTTGCAATTGAACAAGCGGATAAAATAAGTTTTGAGCGTTACTTAAAGACCCATATCGGGTAAGAATAAATAAATGGCCACTTTGAAGTGGCCAAAATAAAATCTCTTAGAGAATAGGATGATAACAATTTTCGCGTCTTGCTTATGTAAGACTTGCGATATGAAAGGAAGTTCCATTTATTTTGTAAAAAATTAATTTTTTGGAGATCACAGTAATGCCATTACTTGATAGTTTTATGGTTGATCATACCCAGATGAAAGCACCTGCTGTGCGTATTGCTAAAACGATGAAGACTCCTCATGGTGATGCGATCACGGTATTTGATCTTCGTTTTTGTGTGCCAAATAAACAGCTATTAACGGAGAAAGGCATTCATACATTAGAACATTTATTTGCCGGTTTTATGCGTGATCACCTCAATAGTAGCGATGTAGAGATTATTGATATTTCACCGATGGGCTTTCGTACAGGATTTTATATGAGTCTAATCGGCCAGCCTAATGAGCAATCTGTTGCTGATGCCTGGAAAATGGCTATGCAAGATGTACTTAAAGTGACGGCTCAGAATCAAATACCTGAGTTAAATAAATATCAGTGTGGTACTTATGAAATGCACTCTTTAGTTGAAGCTCAGCAAATTGCTCTCAACGTGATTGAAAGTGGCATTGTGGTTAATAAAAATAACGAACTAATGTTATCGAAAGAAAAGTTAACGCAATTATCATCATAAAATAGCCTATAAAAAGCGGCTAAAATGATAGCTAGGATGGTTTTTGTTCTATCGTGAAAGGCAGGTCAATCGGCATTGCTCTAACTTGTTTAATCACGTTGCCATTGATAGCTAATACTATAAAACGGTACTTACCTATTAGGATTTCAGTATTTAGCATTGGAATGTCACCTAGCTCTTCTAATAACAGACCATTGATAGTCCTGGCGCCGTCAACCGGTAAGTGCCAATCAAAAGCTTTATTGATTTCTCGTATATTAGCAGTACCATCAATTAATACAGCACCATCGGTTTGTGGTAAAGCTTCCTCGGCTAAACTGGGAGACATTGAGGTAGTAAAATCTCCAACAATCTCTTCAAGAATATCTTCTACTGTTACCAGCCCTTGAATATCACCATATTCATCAACAATAATACCTACTTTTTCATTATTACGTTGAAATTTTATTAGCTGTGTATTTAATGGCGTACTCTCTGGAATAAAATAAATTTTATCCGCAGCTCTGATTAGATTTTGCTTGTTAAATTCTTTCTTTTCGACCATTAGTCGATAGGCTTCACGAACACGTAGCATGCCGATAATATCATCAAGGGTATCTCGGTAAAGAACAATTCGACCGTGTGGTGAATGAGTTAGTTGGCGGATAATCGATTTCCATTCAGTATTAACGTCAATCCCAACGATTCATTGCGAGGAACCATAATGTCGCCTACAGTGACTTTTTCTAAATCTAAGATTGAGATCAACATATCCTGATTACGACGAGAAAGTTTACTTTTGAATTCATTAACAATCGTACGCAATTCATCTTTGCTAATCGCATCGCTACTAATAATGGGTGATTTAATACCAAAGAAACGCATGAACATAAGGGTGATGGTGTTAAATAACCAAACAATGGGTAATATCAATTTCTGTAGCGGTTTAAGCAGAAGACTGCTAGGAAAAGCCACTTTTTCTGGATAGAGTGCCGCCATTGTCTTTGGTAGCACTTCAGCAAAAACCAGGATTACAAAAGTTAAGATACCAGTAGCGATGGCAACACCAACATCACCATAAAGTCTCATACCAACAATAGTTGCTAACGATGAGGCCAATATATTAATCAGATTATTACCAATCAAAATAAGACTGATTAGGCGATCTGGTTGTTTTAATAGTGATTCAACGCGACGAGCAGCTTGATGGCCATGTTTGGCTAAATGGCGTAATCGATATCGATATCGATTAAGGGTCATCATTCCTGTTTCTGAGGCAGAAAAATAGGCTGATAAGATAACCATGACAATAAGTATGATGATTAAAGTACTTGTTGAAACCTGCTCCAAGGTAAAATTCCTATGTTGTTCATTAGTTAATCATAAAATAGTCTAAAAAATTAAATGACGATTACATGTTGTAGTAATCGATTACCAAAAAAAGCCAATGTTAAAATAAATGCGCCAATCAGATTAAAAACAATCACCCTTCTACCGCGCCATCCATGATGAAAGTGACCCCATAACAAAATAATGTAAATAACCCAAGCACAAATAGATAAAATAGCTTTATGGATGTTTTCTTTATTAAAAACATTATCCATAAACATCATTCCTGTTCCGAGGGTGAGTGTCAGTAAAATGACCCCAACTTGTATAATGTGGAACATTTTACGTTCAATAACCATTAATGGTGGCATATCAGGTGTAAATATTAATTTTTTATTTTTTAATTGATAGTCTAATAAAGCTAACTGTAGGGCATATAAAGCGGCAATTATCAGGGTTGCATAGCCTAATAATGCTAGCCCGATATGAATAAAAGTCGCCACACTTGCTTCTAAGTGGGTAATAAACTCACCGGGCATAATGGTTGCTAATAGTAAGTTGATAATAGACAAACTATAAACGATTGGTAGCAGGAACCAGGCGCGGCCGTTAAAGGCAACAATGGTCATAATGATACTGATTAACAAACTGACGATAGAGCCTAAGTTTAATAAAGTTAAATTCTGGCCTCCGCTAACAAAGATCAATGTTTTTAATGCGATACCATGACTTACCAGAGCAATAACTGCTAATATGAGTGTCAGCCTGGCATAAAGTTTTTGTTTACCAGCTAAAGCTGGCATGATGAGTATCACACTCAAAAAATAGGTACTAATGGCGATAATAGCGAATACTGGCATAATATTTTATTTGTTAGCTAATTTATTAAATGTGAGTTAGTTAGTATAGCGTTTGCCAGCATTGCCTCCAACAGTTGTTCACTATTTTTATGAAACTCGATGCAGAGATTGAATTATCATCGTGTTATAATAAAAATTAACTGACAGCAGATCCCTTTAACAGAATTGAGTTAAGCACATGTTCGATAATTTAACTGACAGACTTTCGCGTACATTGCGCAATATTAGTGGCCGTGGAAGATTGACTGATGACAATATTAAAGAAACATTACGTGAAGTTCGCATGGCTTTATTAGAAGCTGATGTTGCTTTGCCAGTCGTACGCGAATTTATTCAATCGGTAAAAGAAAGTGCAGTAGGTCAAGATGTCAATAAAAGCCTAACACCAGGCCAAGAATTCGTTAAAATTGTGCAAAATGAGCTCATTAAAGCAATGGGTGAGGAGAACAGTGCTTTAAATTTAGCCGTACAACCTCCCGCTGTTATTCTTATGGCCGGCTTGCAAGGTGCGGGTAAAACCACCACTGTGGCTAAATTAGGCAAATTATTAAAAGAAAAACAGAAGAAAAAAGTTTTAGTGGTTTCTGCTGATATTTATCGTCCTGTTGCTATTAAGCAATTAGAAACACTCACTCAAACAGTCGGGATTGATTTTTTTCCATCAACTGCCAGCGAGAAACCCGTTGAGATTGCGACTAATGCGCTACAACATGCAAAATTAAAATTTTATGATGTGCTAATCATCGATACTGCTGGTCGTCTGCATGTTGATGAAGCCATGATGGAAGAAATTCAGGCAATCCATCGCACTATTAATCCAATTGAAACCCTATTTATCGTTGATGCGATGACCGGGCAAGATGCCGCTAACACTGCTAAGTCTTTTAATGAAACGTTGCCATTAACCGGTATTATATTAACAAAAATTGATGGTGATGCTCGTGGTGGTGCCGCATTATCAATCCGCCATATTACGGGTAAACCGATTAAATTTTTGGGTATAGGCGAGAAAATTGATGGCTTAGAGCCTTTTTATCCTGACAGGATTGCCTCTCGTATCCTTGGTATGGGAGATGTTTTATCACTGATTGAAGAGATAGAAAGCAAAGTTGACCGTGAAAAGGCCGAGAAGCTTGCTCATAAACTTAAAAAAGGGAATAGTTTTGATTTAAATGATTTTCTTGAGCAGCTTAAACAGATGCGAAATATGGGTGGTATGGCGAGTATGTTAAGTAAAATGCCAGGCATATCCCAAGTTCCTGATGCGGTTAAGTCACAAATGGATGATAAAGTGTTGGTTAAAATGGAAGCGATTATTAGCTCGATGACCACTAAAGAACGACAAAAACCAGAGATTATTAAGGGATCACGCAAGCGGCGTATTGCCGCTGGTTCTGGCACACAGGTACAGGATGTTAACCGATTACTTAAACAGTTTGATGATATGCAGCGCATGATGAAGAAAATGAAAAAAGGCGGGTTAGCTAAGATGATGCGTGGGATGAAAGGTATGATGCCACCGGGTTTCCCTGGCGGTTAACAACCAGGCATTAAATAAACAATTCGTACTTTTGATTGCTTTTTATCTTAAAAAGAGTAGAATCTTAGGGCTTCTTATATACAACCAGACTCTATTCCTCGATAGGGTCTGGTTGTTTTGTTAACTAATGAGGATGTTATGGTAACAATTCGTTTAGCTCGTGGTGGCGCTAAGAAGCGTCCGTTTTATCAAATCGTTGTCACAGATAGCCGTAATGCACGTGATGGTCGCTTTATTGAGCGTATAGGCTTTTTTAACCCTATCGCATCAGGTAATGCAGAAGAGTTGCGTCTAGATTTAGATCGTGTTGAACATTGGGTTGGTTTGGGTGCATCAGTTTCTGATCGTGTTTCGACACTGATCAAACAAGCAAAAAAAGCAGCTTAATTTACTACGGTGGTGGTGGTGAGCAAAGAGGTTTGCCTTAAGATCCCTGTTAATCCTATTGTGTTAGGAAAATTAGGCTCTGCGCATGGCATTCGTGGTTGGCTCAGAGTTTTTTCATCCACCGAATATACCGAAGATATTTTTGAGTATCAGCCTTGGTTTATTCAACGTTCGGGTCAGTGGCAACGACTGGAATTAGAAGGTTGGAAACATCATAACCAAGATATTATCATAAAAATAAAGCATATTGATGATAGAAGTGCTGCTAATTCAATGGCTAATTGCGAAATTATCGTCGATTCAGCACAACTACCTATACTTGAAGGTAATGAGTATTATTGGAAGGATCTGATTGGTTGCCAGGTCATAACTACTAAAGGTTATAGTTTGGGCTATGTTCAGGATTTAATGGAAACAGGCTCAAATGATGTACTGGTAATTAAGGCAAATCTGAAAGATGCATTCGGTATTAAAGAACGGCTAATACCGTTTCTTGATGAACAGGTGATCAAAAACGTTGATCTTACTACTAAGACAATTGAAGTAGATTGGGATCCTGGATTTTAAACGCCGATTGAAGGTTTTATGAGTGGAACGCAAGATGTGGATTGGGATTATTAGCCTGTTTCCAGAAATGTTTCGCGCAATAACCGAGTATGGAGTGATAGGTCGTGCAGTGAAAAATGGCCTATTGAATATACAGTGTTGGGATCCGCGAGATTATACTCACGACAGGCACCGCACTGTAGATGATCGCCCTTATGGCGGTGGTCCAGGTATGTTGATGATGGTACAACCTCTTAGAGATGCCATTCATGCAGCAAAATCTGAGATCGGTGAAGATGCTAAAGTAATTTATCTTTCACCACAGGGACGCAAACTTAATCAGCAAGATGTTTGCCAATTGACGGCAAATAAAAAGCTTATTTTGGTTTGTGGTCGATATGAAGGTATTGATGAACGGATCATTGAAACTGAAATTGATGAAGAATGGTCAATTGGTGATTATGTTCTTAGCGGAGGAGAATTACCAGCAATGGTAATGATCGATTCAATTTCCCGGTTTATTCCTGGTGTATTAGGGCATCATGCATCAGCGGAAGAGGATTCTTTCATGACTGGGTTACTTGATTGTCCTCACTATACCCGTCCTGAGGTGTTAGAAGGTATGGAAGTTCCGAGTGTCTTATTGTCGGGCAACCATGCTGAAATAGAGCGTTGGAGAAGAAAACAGTCACTAGGCCGAACTTGGCTTAGACGACCTGAACTTCTAACAAGCCTAGCTCTGACTGACGAGCAGAGAATGTTGTTGGCAGAATTCCAACAGGAATATGAAGAACAGCAACATATTAATTGAGACATTGTATCACACTGTCTTGTATATATCAGTTTACCTAGGGTAAGAGAGTAATTATGAGCAACATTATTAAACAGCTTGAAGAAGAGCAAATGAAGCAAAATATCCCTTCATTCCGTCCAGGAGATACCGTAGAAGTTAAGGTATGGGTGGTTGAAGGTTCTAAAAGACGTTTGCAGGCATTCGAGGGCGTGGTTATCGCTATTCGTAACCGCGGTTTGCATTCAGCATTTACTGTTCGTAAAATTTCTAATGGTGAGGGTGTAGAGCGTGTATTCCAGACACATTCACCAGTTATCGACAATATCACAGTTAAACGTTGTGGTGCTGTTCGCAGAGCTAAATTGTACTACCTGCGAGAGCGTTCTGGTAAAGCAGCTCGTATTAAAGAGCGTTTGAACACTAAATAATTCGCTTTTCGCTTCATCCTAAAAATCTAAAAAGCTCGCAAATTTTTGCGAGCTTTTTTATTAGCTATTTTCAGCTTATTGCATTATTCGTTGTTATTTTTATTAAATCTTTTGTGTAATTTTTTATAAACGGGAAAATATTTTTCTTTATTTGAGGCGTAAATTTTTTTGTTTATTTTCATTATATTATGTGTTTTTTGTTCTGCTTTTATTTTATTGGTAAAGTAAATGTTACTGTGTGTCGTCGCCATTGGATTGTATTATTTACAGTTCGTGTTATGGTATAGCTGAATTTCAAATCGGTGTAATGCAATATAGGAAAAAAGTTAAACAGGTTAAAATAATGATCATGCAAAAAGATGAGCTTAATAATGTTAATATTTCTGATGAACAAATTTTAATTACACCGAAAGAGCTTAAAAAATATTATCCATTGGATCATAATAACCAGCAAATAATTAGCCAATCTCGCCGAATTATTGCTGATATTATTCAGCACCGTGATCCACGGTTGTTAGTCATTTGTGGCCCCTGTTCTATCCATGATGTGGATGTAGCGCTGGAATATGCTCATCGCTTAAAGCAGTTAGCAATCGAACTGAGTGATAGCTTATATATTGTCATGCGGGTTTATTTTGAAAAACCACGTACCACTACGGGCTGGAAAGGTCTGATTAGCGATCCGATGATGGATGGTTCTTTTGATATGGAAAAAGGACTACATATCGCACGTAAACTACTGGGCACCTCGAAAAACTCAAGATTTTCAATTAACCCTTGGCTTTCATTCTAAATAATTAGATTTTTTTTGATTATCACGCTACTGATTCTATCGCACATTGCCCTGGCTAGGGCCATTTGACCCATTCTGGGCGTCAGAAAGCCACGATGCACGCGCTCTGGAAGTACGCCAACCGCTTTAGGTTGTAACATGCTGCCATCATCGTCATGGCAAAATTAGCGCGCACCTGTCCAATGGTGCGGATCAGTTTTCTACCCATTTGTTCCATCGCCGCAAATGCATGTTCAACCCGTGCCCTAGTCTTTGCAATCCTGTGGTTTCGCCCTTGCTGAGTCTTGGACAACGGTTTGTTTCGATGGCCTTTACGCTGAATCTGGCTCCTATAGCCGTTTGCCTTCAGCCAAGCTTCCCGCTCCGCAGAGGGATAGCCTCGGTCGGCGTAGATATTGCGATTGGTGTTGGCCTTGTCAATGACCCTTTCGAAATGCTGACTGTCGTGGGTGCTGGCCGTATCGGTGACGATTTTTCTGATGAATTTGTACTTCTTATCCATGTTTACCGAAAGCTTATAGCCATAATAAGCGTGTTGCTTAATAGTGAAATAAGGGTGTTTCGGTGATTGAAGTAAATTTTACGCTGTTCTGAGATGGAAATTCCAAAGACCTGCGCTAAGGAGTAAGAAGGTATCATCAATAAAGGGTCTACGATTCCGTAAAATTTGGGTCATGCAACCGAGGCGCTTGATACCCGCGATGGCGTGTTCAACTGTAATACGGATGCCCGAGATTATTTTATTTTCTTGTTTTTGTTCAGGCGATAAAGGTCTTTTTCGAGTTCCTTTTTTTGGGATTTGTGTATTAGGATGCTGTTTATCTATACCTTGAAAACCGGTATCTGCCCAGATGGTTACCTCAGGAGGAATATGGCGAATTATAT
>NZ_NHNG01000684.1:0-4481 GCF_002287155.1 Arsenophonus sp. ENCA | reverse complement strand
TAACAAGCTGAAAATTCAGCGGCTAAATTTTTCAATTCTTCGACTGATAATCCAATGATTGCTTTACATAAACGATTATCTCGTAACAGCCGCTCTTTGTTGATCATTTCAAACCTTTATTCTCTAAGTTAAACCTCTTTTTATTCTCAATAGCGTGACAAAAAATGCAAGTCTCTATTCAGCAACTAGTTTTAAATACCAAAAAGATGCAAAAAATGAGTTACTCTAGAGCTGAGCTTTTTGTTCAGTTAGACGCCCCTGTGTTAAAACCACTACCAAAAGCCCATTACAGCTTCACTCTGTTAAAGAAAGTTAGAGTCCATAAAGATTATCATGTTCAGATTGATAACCATTATTACTCGGTTCCATATACGCTTCTCGGAGTACAATTAGAAGCTCGAGTTTCCGGCGAGTTAGTCAGATTATTTAATAAAGAGCAGGAAGTTGCAGTCCATCCCCGCTGCAGGACTTATGGCTACAGCACTCGAACAGAACATATGCCTGAAGCCCATAGACAGCATGCAACGTGGACACCTGAACGTCTTCTTGAGTGGGCCGCACGTTTGGGCAGTGATGTCCATGATTATGTTCTTCACATACTGAACTCTCGGCCTCATCCAGAACAAAGTTATCGGTTTTGCCTTGGGCTTCTAAACCTTCACAGAAAATACAGCAATGCAAGGCTTAATGCCGCTTGTGCCAGGGGGTTAAAAACCCAAGTATGGCGATTAGCTGGAATAAAATCAATCTTGCACGAGTTTCGCACAGGCATATAAAGTTCTAAAAATATCTAAAATAATGTTTTATCCGTAAGATATTTTATAATATAAAATATATATTTATTTCAATAACTTATGTGTTAATTAGCAATTTTTGCGAATTATATATTATGTCGAATTGAACTTAAAAATAACTTGTTTATTTGTTGGTGCGAAACTCGTGAAACAGTTTGATTAGCGGTGGATTGCTAGAGTTTTTATTTGACTCAACAAACGATTGCTGACGATTAATTTTAGTGATTACTGTTGAAACGCATTGCATAAAATCCCCTTCAACCCATTTGCCCAACTGGTATCATTCCAATCAAGTTGCGGTTTAGCATCGTGCTGTGATGAACGTTTCCCGTTTTCGAGCCAAGAAACTTCAAAGCCTTGCCAGTTTCTGAGCATACATTCCGCCAGTATGTCGTCGGTTGCATATCCCAATTTGTTGGCAGCGTTAATTTTTTGCACAAGGAAGCAGCCTAGCGGCTGCAAATCGATATCGGGTAGAATGGTGGTACCTTGAACTTCTGGAAATCATATAAAATTACCCCCGTGCTTTCTGAATTCACTCCTCGCCCTCTAAAAACGTTGTTTCAGCGAAACGGTGCTTGGGCCGAACTGCTAAACACTTACCCACTGAGGCCTGTTGAAGTAGAAGTTGTCACCAAAATGCTAGCTTGTGGCACACCACTTATGGGAAGCCGCGAATTATGCTGTGAGAATACCCATTGTCCACATCGGCGCCTTATTTACCAAAGCTGTAAAGAGGCTGTCGCAAAAGGGGTATTTACAATAAAAATAATTTAATTTTTTCTTTAAAATCAAAATATTGAAATCATTAAAAACATGATACTACCTCTTTTGCGACAGCCTCGTAAAGGTCGGGGATGCCCTAGCTGCGGCAAAAAGGCCACCGATATCTGGATCGCCACTATGATGGCGCGTCTTCCTGACGTTCCCTTTCAACATGGCACCTTCACGATGCCTGATGCCCTGTGGCCGTTATTTGAGAACAACCGTTGGTTGCTAGGCCACCTGTTCGCCCTCGCTGCTGATAATTTGCTTTATGCCGCAGAGCAAAGAGGTCTCACCCTTGGCATTTTCGGTGCTCTTCACACCTACGGACGACAGCTTAACTGGAATTGCCATATTCATCTGTCGTGGACTACAGGCGGCATCAATGATCACGGCAACTGGACACGAGTTTCGCACAGGCATATAAAATTCTAAAAATGGCTTAAAAGCAATGATTAATCTGCAAGTTACTAAAAAACATAAATTTTCTTAAATTACAATAAGTTGTATTTGATTTATAAGGTTTTGACTATTTATATATCATGCTGAATTAAACTTAAAAATAGAGCGTTTTTTTATTGGTGCGAAACTCGTGCTGGAAAAAGATGTCGTTTTGCCTGCCAAAGGTTAGAGAACGCTGGATATGGAATGTCCGACAGTTCCTGCTGTCAGCTTGGGAGAAGCTAATCTTGCCTGTGGAATTGGTTCATCTGCGTAATTACGATGAGTGGAAACGTTTTATTCTCAGTCTCGGAAAAAACGAAGAAGGTAAGGATTACTGGCATGTCCATTTTGCTAAACCGACAAAAAATGCGTGGCGGACTGCAAAATATCTGGGACGCTATTTGAAAAAGCCACCGGTATCAGGTTGCCGTTTGGCCCACTATGACGGCGGATCCCGTATAACTCTACGTTTTCTTAACCATCGCACACATCATCATGAAAATTTAGAATTACCACAACGTGAGTTAATTTTACGACTGATTAAACATATCCCGGAGAAACACTTTCGGATGGTGCGGTACTTTGGTTTTCTCGCAAACCGAGTGGTGGGAACATTATTGCTGAAGGTAAAAAAGGCACTGGCTCAGGAAGAGAAAAAACCTGTAAAAGTAGTGACATTTTCCAGCCTCAGCCAAGCACTGCTCAATACGGACCCTTTTAAATGTATTCTGTGTGGCGGGAAAATGGTCTATCAGCGGGTCTTGTATGGGCTGGTAACAAAGGATCTGGTTGCTAACGCAGTGGAAATAGCGCGAATGCGTTACGTGATGTAATGCAGGGAAGATCTGCCTGAATTCAGCAAATTCGTTCAAAAATCAGTCGATTAGCCAACAAATAATGATCTCACTCCCTCTTGTGCTGAAAAAAACAGCAAATCTTACCGACTGTGATCCCTATTTCATACGGCCTCAGGATCTTTGAAATTCCTAGGCGTCAAGAAAACCCGCCAGCCCAAACAGATAGCTCACCAGTACCCAGAAATCGACCTGTAATGTCATGGTATTAATCCTTCAATATAGTCCAGTAGCCCGTTTACCTGTGCCCGCCAGACCTGACATTGCTGCCCGTTGGCGGTGATGTTGGCGAGGATATCGCGCTGGGTGACGGGACTCGGTCGGAGTGGCTCACCAGCGGACGCAGTTGTCCTGGGTGGGTTGCCAAGGCCGCCGGCAGCGGCGGCAGTGCCTGAACCGTCAACGTCTGACAGCCCGAGGGCGGCGTTATAGTGCTGCACGAAGCCACGAGTAAACACGCAGGCCACAGCATGAGGCTGGCCTTTTTCATCCTGCCAATGTTGGGTAACATCCTCTATCCGCCTTGTTAATTGTTGGGTTTGAGTGTGAAGCTGTGCAATACGCGTCAGGTAGTGCTGTTCGGCCTGATGGGCTACCTTCACCTGATGGGTAAATCGTTGTTGCAGGGCCTGTAGGGTTTGGGCTGCCTGCTCGGCGCGCTGTTTTTCCTGAATGGCAAACGCCTCACGCAGCTGACTGATGGTTGCCGCGCAGCGGTCGGTTGAGCGACCTACGCCTTGTGTGTAGCCGTGCCACCAGATGCCCGACAGCAGAGCTATCACCAACACCCCGCCGAGGCTTTTCAGGCTGACTGCACTAAACACAGCTTGCTCCTCCCCAGGTCAGGTAACGGGGTGCCAGGGTGTATAAAATACGGCGAGGATAATGGCGATTCTCACGCCAGGCGCTCATACTGCGCCCGGCATTGACCCGCTCAACGCTGTCAAACCAGCGCTGACCATCGACCCCCTGACGTTCCGCCAGGCGGCGGTCACGCTGGACCCAACCCAGGCCACCGTTGTAGGCCGACAGGGTCATCGCCATACGTTCACAGCGATTGACCGCCGATAATCGTTGCCATAGCCAGTAATCGAAACTGACCACTGCCCGCAGGCTCCAACTGGGATTGAGCGGCGCTTTGGCCGCGAGCGCCGGCATTAATTCACCAATCCAGGCGGTAGTCGCAGGCATAAACTGCCCCAACCCCTGCGCCCCGATGTGGTTCGTAATGCCCGGCTGCCAGCCGCTTTCGTGCTCAATCTGCGCGGCAAAATCCGCCACTGGCGCATTAAGGCCCCACACCAGACGGGCATTGCGTATCAGGTCAGCCCGGTATGGCAGTGCTGCGGGCGGGGGATGGGCGGCATTCGCATCAAAGGCACCACCCAGCAGTAGCATCAGCAAAAAGAACAGCATCATGCCGGGTGGGTTATCGGGGTGTTGGTGGTTATTCATCATCAAAGCCCCATCGCCACGCCAAGGCAGACTGCGGCCACAATCACCGCGCGCCGCAGCTGGGCGGCGGCAAGGACCTGATGGCAGCCGCCGCGCACCGGATGTCGGCCTTGCGCCACCTCGGGGTGGTCATGGTGCAGGTATTGACCGGGTCGAGCCTTGGGGAACA
>NZ_NHNG01000453.1:0-13401 GCF_002287155.1 Arsenophonus sp. ENCA | reverse complement strand
GAACTCGAAAAAGACCTTTATCGCCTGAACAAAAACAAGAAAATAAAATAATCTCGGGCATCCGTATTACAGTTGAACACGCCATCGCGGGTATCAAGCGCCTCGGTTGCATGACCCAAATTTTACGGAATCGTAGACCCTTTATTGATGATACCTTCTTACTCCTTAGCGCAGGTCTTTGGAATTTCCATCTCAGAACAGCGTAAAATTTACTTCAATCACCGAAACACCCTTATTTCACTATTAAGCAACACGCTTATAGTTGATTTTGTCCGCCAGTCAATCGCGATGTTTAGCTGTTTTTGGATATCAGGGGTGACATTATGTTTTGCGACATCGGCCGCTTTTATGAAGGATTCATCACCTTGCTGGATATCCGAGAGCACGGTGGTGCTAATTTCACTTTGCTGTAACCGTTTTTGGATACTTTCGTTATCCAAGCCAGTGATGCCGATAATATTCTTCCCACTGCGTCTTATCTGGTTGATGGTAGAATTATTCACTTCTTTTTCGTTAAACACCGCAATGACCGTTTGATTCTTATTAAGACTATTCCCAAACGCTTCACAGTAGTGGTATTCCAGTTTACTATCGGCTTTTGGGGTAAATGACGCTTTTTTACCGCGCTCATCTTCCATGATGATTTTATCGGCAAATAAAAATTGCCTTTTTTTAGCTCGGTAATGGTAAAGGTTTTACCCGCCTGGATATTTTGGCCAAACATACCGGTTGATTTGACGCTATCACCTTCTCGCAGTTCTATCGCTTGCACCTTGAAAAGACGGTAGTGACTATCGATTTTATTAATTGAAAGTGCAGACGTGTTACCCGCACTATCCTGTAACAGGAGTTTATTACTTTGTTTGCTAATGCGTGTTATCTGATACTGCTGTCGTTCATTAAGCCTGTTGCTCAATAGTGAAATAAAACTGCTTTCAATAAAAACAAGTTAGATACATCTAAAAAACACAAAAATAAGTTATTTTTTAATCTTATATAGGTCATTTTTAATTCAAAAATTGATTATTTTATCATCAATAGCTGGTTTTTTTGTAAGTCACAATTAATTTTGCTATTGAGCAACAGGCTTATTCTATTCCTCATTTTGTTCAAGCATTGCCATTAAAAAAAATAACGGCATTATTGGCTACTGCGGATATTCAACCCCAGCAACTCTGTTATAGTGCGGATTGGTTGCGTTGCAAACTTGCTTTTACCCAATGGCTTACGGCTTTAACACTATCCTAATGAAAGGCATTTTATGAAATTGCTGCCATCAATTTTGGTTCAGCAGGCGCAAAGGGTGGTAGATGATTTTCAGCATTACGCGCCTGAACTTTTACCTCTATCGTCACAGGAAAAAATATTTTTTGCCTTAAGTGATTTTGCTTACTTGCAGATCAAAAATCATCCTGCCTGGTGGACGGTTATACGTCAACAGCCACCGCAAATAGGCGAATGGCAACATTATCATCAATGGTTAATCGAACAGCTGGCCAATATAACTGCCGAGGAAGGGTTGCAGCGGATCCTAAGGCAATTTCGCCATCAAATGCTGATTAGAATAGCGTGGCTACAGATATTACATAAGGATAGTACGCCGCAAATATTGCAGCATCTGAGTGTGCTTGCCGAAACGTTAATCATCGCTGCGAGAGATTGGTTGTATGTCCAGTATTGTCATAATTGGGGAACACCTTGTGATAACCTAGGGCAACCACAACCATTGTTGATCCTTGCTATGGGTAAGTTAGGCAGCGGAGAGTTAAATTTTTCATCTGATGTTGATTTGATTTTTGCCTTTCCTGAAAATGGAGTTACCCAAGGGGGGTCGTCGTCAGATGGACAATGGCCAGTTTTTTACCCGACTAGGCCAAAAATTAATTAGCCTATTAACGCAAAAAACGATAGATGGTTTTGTCTATCGCGTTGATATGCGTCTACGTCCGTTTGGTGATAGTGGGCCATTAGTCTTTAGTTTTGCTGCTTTAGAAGATTATTATCAGGAGCAGGGGCGTGACTGGGAACGTTATGCCATGATCAAAATGCGCATGATAGGTAATGATCGCCCAATTTATACTGATGGGTTAAAAAATATGTTGCGCCCCTTTGTTTTTCGACGTTATATCGATTTTAGTGTTATTCAATCGTTGCGTAATATGAAAAGCATGATAGCGCGTGAAGTACGCCGTCATGGTTGGCAGAATAATATTAAATTGGGTGCAGGTGGTATCCGTGAAATCGAATTTATCAGCCAGGTTTTTCAGTTAATTCGAGGGGGTCGTGAACCTAAATTGCGCTCACAGGCTTTGTTACCTACATTGATTGCAATTGGTGAGCTTTCATTGCTGACAACGGATCAGGTCACGCAATTAACGGATAATTATCTGTTTTTACGTCGAACAGAAAATATATTGCAATCGATTAATGATCAACAAAGCCAGACGTTACCTGAGCAAACTTTGCATCGCGCGCGACTGGCATGAGCGATGGGATTTGACGATTGGTCGGCGTTTTATCAGCAACTCATCGCCAGAATGCAAAGTATCCACGCTATATTTAAGCAAATTATTGGCCAAGATGATGAGAAAAGCGATGATACGAAGTTAACATTTTTTGTCTATTTTTGGCAACAAATTGCTAATGAAAGTGAATTGCCCCCACTATTTTCTGAATTTAATGATGAAAAAAAGCAAAATATTATTAAACACTTATGGCTATTTCGCCAAGATTTAGCTAAGCGAACTATCGGTCCCCGTGGTCGCGATGTTCTTGATCAATTGATGCCAAAATTGATAGCTAAAATCTATCATAGAGATGATATTAATAGTATTTTGCAACGAATTATTCCTTTGCTACTTAGTATAGTTAGCCGAACAACTTATTTAGAATTAATTTTAGAGTCTGAACAGGTATTAACCCATGTGATCCGTCTTTGTGCGGCTTCACCAATGATCGCTGAGCAATTAGCCAGTCATCCGTTGTTACTGGATGAATTAATCGATCCATTCTCACTATACCAGCCTTTACCTGTTACGGCTTATCGCGATGAATTGAGACAATATTTATTGCGTATTGATGAAGATGATGATGAACAGCAACTTGAAGCATTGCGGCAATTTAAACAAGCACAGCTGTTACGCATTGCCGCAGAAGATATTTCTGGTGTTCTTACTGTTATGAAAGTGAGTGATCATTTAACCTATTTAGCGGAAGCCATTATTGATGCAGTGGTAAGGCGGGCGTGGAATAAGTTAATTAAGCGTTATGGTAAACCTGTTCATTTATCTCAACAACAAGCTGCTGTAACCAGTTTTGCAGTGGTTGGTTATGTTAAGCTGGGTGGCTTTGAATTGGGTTATGGTTCTGATTTAGATTTGGTTTTTTTGTTTGATTGCCCATTGGGTGTTGTTACCGATGGGCCACACATAATCGAAGCTCGCCAGTTTTATTTACGATTAGCTCAGCAAATTCTTCATCTTTTTAGTACGCGAACTTCTTCGGGTATTCTTTATCAGGTAGATGCTCGTTTGCGTCCATCCGGTGAATCTGGCATGTTGGTAAGTACTTTGCAATCATTCGAGGATTATCAGAAAACGCAAGCATGGACCTGGGAGCATCAAGCTTTGATCCGAGCACGAACGATTTTCGCTGAACCATCATTAGAACAAGAGTTTAATTGAATTCGACGCGAAGCACTGCTCATACCAAGAGACGAAACGATATTACGTCAGCAGATTGTTGAAATGCGACAAAAAATGTATCAGCATCAAGCTAATCGGCAGCAGGCATATTTTGATTTAAAAACCGATCCTGGTGGTATCACTGACATTGAATTTATTGCTCAATATCTGGTATTACGTTACTGCGCAGACAATGTAGCGTTACTACGTTGGTCAGATAATGTGCGTATTTTTACCATGTTAGCTGAATATGCTGTAATGCCTACCGAGGAAGCTGAATAGTTAATTCAAATTTACACGAGTTTCGCACAGGCATATAAAATTCTAAAAATGGCTTAAAAGCAATGATTAATCTGCAAGTTACTAAAAAACATAAATTTTATTAAATTACAATAAGTTGTATTTGATTTATAAGGTTTTGACTATTTATATATCATGCTGAATTAAACTTAAAAATAGAGCGTTTTTTTATTGGTGCGAAACTCGTGATTTATACTGAAATGCGAGATACCTTGCATCATTTGTCATTACAGGCGTTACCCAGTAAAGTGTTAGTCTCTCAGTTTGAACAGCAACGTAAAAAAGTTCTGCTTAGTTGGCAAAAATGGTTTTATGCTAGTTAAGTTGAAATAGAATTGACTCGCCGTACTTTTAGTATGATTGATAGAGTTGGGCTATGTTACTATTGGTAGCAATCTTGATTGCGGTAATTTATTTGTAATTGGAGTATGGATGACAATCACTCTCCCTGATTTTAAACAGGCTAGTATTTTGGTGATCGGCGATGTTATGTTAGATCGTTATTGGTATGGATTAACTAACCGAATTTCACCAGAAGCGCCCGTTCCGGTCGTTAAAGTGGAAATGAAAGAAGAACGTCCTGGTGGTGCTGCTAACGTTGCCATGAATATTGCAGCTTTGGGCGCTAATGTTCGTTTGGTAGGGCTGACTGGTATTGATGATGCTGCTGAAGTATTAAGCGAGAAACTTAATCAAGCTAATGTATGTTGTGATTTTGTTACATTATCAACGCATCCTACGATTACTAAGCTGAGAATTTTATCGCATAATCAACAACTTATTCGACTTGATTTTGAAGAAGGATTCGGCGATGTCGATATAAATCCGCTGTTAGATCGGATTCGGCAAGCGTTGCCACGCGTCGGGGCACTGGTATTGTCTGATTATGGTAAGGGTGCGTTAGCACAAATTTCGCAGATCATTGCATTAGCAAATGCTGTTCAAGTGCCAGTTCTTATTGATCCGAAAGGTAGTGATTTTGAACGTTATCGTGGAGCGACGTTATTGACTCCCAATATGTCTGAATTTGAAGCTATTGTTGGTAAATGTGCAAACAATAGCGAAATTGAGCAGAAAGGAATGAAGTTAATTGATTCCCTTGATCTTAAGGGATTACTTATCACTCGTTCAGAACGCGGGATGGCACTGTTGCAGCGTGAAAAACCGCCTTTACATTTACCGACTCAAGCGCAGGAAGTTTATGATGTTACTGGAGCTGGTGATACGGTTATTGGTGTTTTGGCAACGGCGTTGGCGGCTCGGCTCGATTTTCATCAAGCTTGTATTTTAGCTAATGCGGCTGCTGGAGTCGTGGTTGGAAAACTGGGTACTTCAACGGTATCCCCCATTGAGCTGGAGAATGCCATTCATGGTCGAACTGATGATGGTTTTGGTGTGATGAATGAGCAGCAGCTAAAGCATGCGGTTGCAGCTGCCCGTAGCCGTGGCGAAAAGATTGTGATGACCAATGGTTGCTTTGATATTCTACATGCTGGGCATGTTATCTATTTAGCCAATGCACGTAAGTTAGGCGATCGATTAATTGTTGCGGTGAATAGTGATGCTTCAGCTAAACGGCTAAAAGGTGATGATCGTCCTATTAATCCATTAGCTCAGCGTATGACCGTGTTAGGGGCGCTAGGTTCAGTAGATTGGGTGGTCTCTTTTGAAGAGGATACTCCTCAACGCCTGATCAGTGAAATCTTACCTGATGTATTAGTCAAAGGTGGCGATTATCAGCCGGAAGATATTGCTGGTAGCCAAGAGGTCTGGGCGGCAGGTGGTGAAGTTAAAGTGCTTAATTTTGAAGCGGGGCTGTCGACGACAAATATTATTAATACCATTATGAAAAGTGATTAATATTTTGAGATAAAAAATAGCAATGCCACGATGGTGGTATCGTGGCATTTTATTATTCATTCTTGTTTTGGTTGGCTAGCCGTTTTTTTCTAATTGTTCAATGCGTTTTTCCATTTGTGCCATTTTTTCACGGGTTCGCAGTAAAACTTGTGTTTGAATATCAAACTCTTCACGTGAGACTAAATCGAGTTTTCCTAACTGGGACTGTAATATTGCCCGTAGCTTTTTATCAAGATCTTCGCCTAAGTCGCGTATTCCTTGCGGTAAGGTATCTTTGATCTGACGAACAACTTGTTCAATTTTTTTCGCGTCAAGCATTACGCTATCCTTTTAGATCACAAATTATAATCTATAGGTTATTTAATAGCAGATCTTAAAATAATCAGCTTACTTTGACAAAATTATTTTTAATAAATTTACTAAGAATAATGGGTCTAAATTAGCGCAATAACCATTTAATACTAAGTTGGCTGACTATATAAATGAAAATACTATTCAATGATATATTTTGTTATTGTTGATTGCTACAGAATTATATTCACGATATAGTTTAGCTGTTTATCTCAGGGCGGAGTGAAATTCTCCACCGGCGGTGATATTTATTCTGCTAATTGAATAATTAAGTCCGCGAGCGTTCCATTATAGCATTTTGTGATGGAAGTCAGCAGATCCAGTGAGATTCTGGAACCGACGGTTATAGTCCGGATGGGAGAGAATAACGATATCTGTAGTTTTGAGGCCTGCCAATTGTGTGCAGATTTTTAAGATACTGATTTGATTTTTTATACTCCCACGTTTGCCCTGGTTCTGGTAATTTAGTATTTATTGATGAGGTTTTACCATGAATCAGACGTCACTTTCCGCGTATGGCAATCCGATCGAACGTATAGAACGTGCTCTTAAGGCATTACGTCAAGGTAAAGGTGTTATGGTACTTGACGATGAAGGCCGTGAAAACGAGGGTGATATTATTTTTGCTGCTGAAACTATGACTGTTGAACAGATGGCATTAACTATCCGCCATGGCAGTGGAATTGTTTGTCTTTGTATAACGGAAGAACGCCGTAAGCAGCTAGAATTACCGATGATGGTTGAAGAAAATTCTAGTCAATTCCAAACCGCATTTACTATTACCATCGAGGCTTCCGAAGGTGTAACAACCGGCGTTTCAGCCAGTGATCGTTTAATGACTATCCGTAAAGCAATTGCCGATAATGCAAAACCGACCGATCTTAATCGGCCTGGACATGTTTTTCCGTTGAGAGCCCAAGAAGGAGGGGTATTGCAGCGTCGTGGTCATACTGAAGCTACCATTGATTTGGTGACTTTAGCCGGTTTTAAGCCAGCAGGTGTTTTATGTGAGTTGACAAATAACGATGGTACCATGGCCCGTATGCCAGAAGTACTTATCTTTGCCAAGCAACATGATATGCCGGTAATGGCTATTGAGGATTTGGTAACTTATCGTAAGCAATTTACCAAAAAAGCAGGTTAGCAGTTTGAATAAGCTATTTTTGGTGATTGAATTTTATCCTATCTGAGTTTTATGCTTAAACCAGTATGTTCAATACTGGAAAGTTTTCTCTCAAATTCCTGCCATATTGAAATATATCGCCATAATGGAAAACTATGGCGATTGAAGAATGATGCGTAAATTTGCTTTGCCGGTAAAACTGGATTGTTTCAATTGGCAGCTCTATATTATTTCAATTATTCCATCATGATCATCATATTTTAAAAGGAATTTTAAACATGAGTCAGATAGATAATTTATTGGAAAAACTTAACAAATATTTTCATCGTCTTAGTGGTCCAAATTATGTTCGCCTAATGGATACTCCGCACGCCTGGGGAAGCCCATTCGATGAACAAATTATGCCCCATTCTTTTAAGCGTCAGCAAGAGTTTGCGGTAGCTATCGTTGAGATAATCAAAAAAGCACGTTATCGCTGTGATATTTCTTCACTTAACAGCCCTGATGCTGATTGGCGTAAAATTATATTGCAGGCGATTGATAATGGGTTGTCAAAAAAATAGGGCGAACCAGACCAACTCAATTTCGTTTTTTTTTTGGTCAGTCGCCAACGGTATTTTTAGATAGATTGTCGGCGGTAGAAACAGGTTCCTTTGATTACGTTGCTTTTAAAGATGAGCTATTAAAACTTATTCAATCACGAGCGCAAGATTGGGAATTAATGCCTGAAATTTGGATAAGTCGCTTTTTCCGCCTTGATGAAGGAATGATCAATTCTTTTATAAAAAACCTTTTTCCAGATTTTCTGCCAATTAATGATACCAGAATGACCTGGAATCATACGAAGATCATTGCTGTTGATGGGATTGAATCTCTGGTAGGGGGGCATAATTTGAATATGGATTTATTCAGGAATTATCCTCCGGTGCATGATGTATCCGTTATTGTTCATGGAGCGGCAGCGCTTGATGCTCAGTGTTACTTAAATGAAATGTGGTTATGCAATAGTGATTTGCTCAAGAAGGAATATTTTGATGTAAAAAGTATGTCATGGCAGATTGGCACTGAATTACAAGGAAAACCAGAAGATCCACTACAAGATCCAGTTGTGATGATGTGGGTAACCGAGCAGCAAAAATATCTGCTTCAGCTGCATGAAGATATTGACAATCAATGTGGAGTAAAGGGAGACGACTATAGTAAAATCGAAGAATATAAACGAGCTGATAGGATATTAT
Source organism: Arsenophonus sp. ENCA (assembly GCF_002287155.1). NCBI lineage: Bacteria > Pseudomonadati > Pseudomonadota > Gammaproteobacteria > Enterobacterales > Morganellaceae > Arsenophonus > Arsenophonus sp. ENCA. The sequence continues at coordinate 4,846 of NZ_NHNG01000453.1, read as the reverse complement.
CTGTTGGCAAATACTGGACTGGGCCTAATATAAATACCGATTATCATCACGGCTCAGAAATTATGAAAGAACATCTGATTAAAAATGCCCGCTACATGATTAGGATCTCGCAGCAAGATTTAATTAGTGCATGGAAAAAAAATGGCTTGATCATACTGTTTGCCGGTGGCTTATTGAAGCATTGCTTGCTAATAAATCATTGCAACTCGATGTGGTTGTCTCTCCTTTGGATGCCGCCGCTGGGGCAGCGGGTGATCAATACTCTTTTGGCTCAGGTGCTGAACGAACTTTTGAATTGTTAAAATATTACATCACTCATGATCTTCATACCGATGAATTATTGAATGATGAAAATGGCGATCGTGCTGATGCATTGAATCGAGTATTGATAGCGCCCTTTTTTTTTCACTGATAGGCTATCAGAACAGCAAACTACGGAGGGAAAAACCTATCAATGGCCGAATCTCGATTTGGCGGCATATACCGCCAGGCTTAAGCAGCAGCCTGTGGCAAAAAAGCCGCCATTACGAGGTATAATTGGTAGTTCTCTTATGTCAACGATTGAAGGCAGTGGGTTTATTTACCCTAAGGTGCCGGCTGCTCCGGCAAATCATGCCAAGTTAATGATTATTGACGATGAACTATATGTTGTCGGCTCTGACAATCTTTATCCAGGTCATCTTTCTGAGTTTAATTATGTGGTAGAAGGCAAAAAGGCGGTGGAAGAATTAATTGCAGAATATTGGCAGCAGGTATGGAAATACTCAAGTCCCCATGTTTTTCCTAAGTTAAATCAAGATTTGTATTGTTCATCTGGCAATGCCAATCAGACAAAAAATAGCTTGTAATTAATTAGCTGGCAATGAAATTTTACTTGTCACGAGTTTCGCACAGGCATATAAAATTCTAAAAATGGCTTAAAAGCAATGATTAATCTGCAAGTTACTAAAAAACATAAATTTTCTTAAATTACAATAAGTTGTATTTGATTTATAAGGTTTTGACTATTTATATATCATGCTGAATTAAACTTAAAAATAGAGCGTTTTTTTATTGGTGCGAAACTCGTGTATGTATGACCAAGGATTTACTTTGTTGCATTTCGTTTGGGAATTGGCGCTTGAATTATTCGTCTTTCTCTATCATGATAGCTTGTGCTATTTATATCTTTTTAAGAGAAAAACAGTGACGCTTCTTGATGTTGAGACAATAGAACAGATTAGCTACGGTGCTTCGGTTTTAGCGAGTGGCGGCGGGGGTGATCCCTATATCGGAAAAATAATGGCTCAGCAGGCTATTGAAAAACATGGACTAATTCGATTAATTAGCATTAATGAATTGCACCCAAATGACATGTTGTTGTCAACAGGCATGACAGGCTCTCCGGCTGTTATGATAGAAAAACTACCCAATGGTAAAGAGTCTATTTTAGCCTGTCGTCGAGTGGAAGAAAGTTTAAAGAAAAAAATTACGGCGATTTATCCCATAGAAGCCGGTGGAATTAATTCTTTGTTACCACTAACCACTGCCTGTCGTTTAGGATTGCCTGTTGTAGATGTCGATGGAATGGGCCGTGCGTTTCCTCAATTTCATATAACCACTTTTTATCTTGATAATATCAATGCTTCTCCTTTTGTTGTTATCGATTTGTTGTTATCGATGAAAAACTTAATGCAGTAATGATCGATGCTATAGACAGTTATCAATCTGAAATCTTTATTCGTACCATCACTGACAAAATGGGTGGGGCGGCTATTTTTGCTGGTTATCCTATTTCGGCTATTCAAGCCGAAAAATCGGGGATTGAAGGGTCTCTAAGTTTAATGAAATCTATTGGTGAGCAGATGCACCAAGCTATTGTGAATAAAGATAATTTAGTTAATACGTTGGCGTCGATACTTAATGGCTATGTTTTGTTTCGTGGAAAATTGAATCGATTGAATCGACGTAGTGAAGGCGGTTTTACACGTGGATATGCTAGTTTTATTAGTTTAGATGATAAAAAAATGAGTTTTACTGTTTTATTTCAAAATGAATATTTATTGGTACAGAAAAACGACACGCCGTTATGTATGACCCCGGATTTAATTATTTTGGTTGATGAGGATACCGGTGTTCCTATACTGACTGAGAGATTAAGTTATGGCATGAATGTTGTTGCGATTGGTGCACCGGCTAATGAAAAATGGCGGACACCTCGTGGTATTGAGGTCAGTGGGCCCAATTACTTTAAATATTCGCTGAATTATGTCCCTGTTGAACAATTGGTCGAGAATGATAGGCGGGAAAAAGCATGACTTACTGTATCGGAATTGATGTAGGTGGTACGAATGTGGATGCAGTCTTGCTTGATTCTCACAATAGGATTGTGGCTAAAACTAAACAAATCACAACATCTCATGTTATGCGAGGTATCAATAAAGCCTTAGAGGTGTTACTTGTCGATAAGTCAATCAATCGAGCGTTAATTCATCGTGCTATGTTAGGGACGACCCATTGCACTAATGCCATTGTGGAACGAAAAGGGTTGTCACCAATTGCTCATTTTCGGTTGACGTCACCCGCCGCTTTATCGATAACGCCTTTAACCGACATGCCACTGGAATTTAAAAATAGTCTATCTGTCCATCTATTTTCGGTTAAAGGTGGGTATCACTATGATGGTACGTTGTTTTCTGCACTTGATGAAGAAACACTGAGAAAACAACTTTATTCAATCAAAGACATAATAAAATCAGTATCAGTCTGTGGTTTATTTTCATCAATAACTGACGAACAAGAGCGTAGAGCTGAAGTGTTGATAAAAGAAATTATGGGGGATTCTGTTGCCATCTCTCTATCGTCCCAAGTCGGAACGATTGGTTTACTGGAAAGGGAAAATGCTACCATCCTTAACGCTGCATTATGTCAGGTTGCAAAGGGAATTACCGAAGGGTTTCAACAAACACTAAAGCGACATGATATCAACGCTGAACTTTATTTTGGTCAGAATGATGGCACGTTGATGTCCCTGAGTCAGGCAAGAAAATTTCCGGTTTTAACGATTGCATCAGGTCCGACTAACAGTATTTTCGGGGCAGCAAAGTTAGCTGGTTTGGATGAAGCCATTGTGGTTGATGTTGGCGGTACAACGACAGATGTGGGTATCGTAAAAAAAGGTTATCCTAGACAATCCTGTTTATCCGCAGAGATTGGGGGTGTACGGACTAGTTTTCGGATGCCTGATGTGACCTCTATTGGTCTCGGAGGTGGGTCTGTTGTTAAGGTAAGTGAAGATAATACCATAACCATCGGCCCAGAAAGTGTTGGTTATCAGTTACCCCAGAAATCCCTTGTTTTCGGTGGTGATGTGTTGACGGTTACTGATATAGCAGTCGCTATGGGTTGGGCGAACATAGGCGATGGAAGTAAAACCGCTTATCTTTCTTCAAAATTAGTAGAAAATGCGGCACGTTGTTATGTATCGATGATAGAAAGCGTTCTGGAAAAAATGAACACCAGTGCTAATGATTTGCCGGTTATTTTGGTTGGGGGCGGGGCTGAACTTTTACCCATTAAATTAAAAGGTGTCTCAAAGGTTATCAGGTTATTACATTCTGGAGTAGCAAATGCTATTGGTGTTGCTATGGCTCAGGTTAGTGGCAGTGTTGATATGATTATTTCTACCAAAAGAAAAACATTAGAAACTTATTTAGAACAGGCTGAAAATATGGCAATTAAAGCGGCGTTAGAAGCGGGAGCTGTACCGGAATCAATAACACTTATTGAACTCGAATCTTTGCCTTTGGGGTATATGTCAGAAAATACGATAAGAATAAAAGCAAAAGCAGCGGGGTCATTAAGACGATAAATACCGCTATAGGCGATTTCCGCCAATTCCCAAACGAAATGCAACAAAGTAAATCCTCGGTCATACATAGATAAAATTACTGTAATAACCCCATAAGAGATACTGTTGTATGAAGGGAAAACATTTGAACTTACATGAGCGTTTTTATATCGAAAAACGAATAATTGACGGTGTTACTCAGGCCACTATTGCTAGAGAATTGGTGCTTTCTCGTTCAACTGTCAGCAGGGAACTCAAACGTAATACCGATCCCGCTTTCCATGGACTTTATTCTTGCAGAAGAGCCGATACCTTAGCGAAAGCCAGACGTCTCAATAAATCTACACGAGATGCATTTAATCAACAAACCCCTCAAACGCAGGATTTTATCCGTAAGGAGCTTGCTTTACATACCTCACCAGAAGTTATCAGTGGAAGGCTACGTTTGAAGCATGGTGTTTCTGTCAGCAAGAATACGCTTTATCGCTATATCAAGAGTAAGCGTCATTGGAACCACACAGTGCGCTGCTGCGTGGTTTAAGGTAAGGTGATTTTCCAGGGTAGGTCGGGTAGCAAGAGCGTATTTCTGCGCTCCCGCCCCCTAAGAGGCTGTCGCAAAAGAGGTAGTATCATGTTTTTAATGATTTCAATATTTTGATTTTAAAGAAAAAATTAAATTATTTTTATTGTAAATACCCCTTTTGCGACAGCCTCCCTAAGAACGCAGCGTGCAACTTTCACTGCACTGCGCTCAAGCCTCTCAAAGCCTCCATTACGTCAGCCGGTCAGTACCTAAATTTATGGAAGTGACGTTTTGCAAAATACTCATCCCATTCAGGATCAAATGGATTCGCTTTCTGCTGAATTCTGATATGCCGACGGATCTTTGTATCGCTGGCATTGACCAGTTTTATCAATCCGGTTGCGGCATTCTCATCACATGCAGCAAATACCCAATGGCGATGACCTACCTGTTTAAAGTATTTGTCCTTAATCCATTGCACACGTTTTTTGGGA
>NZ_NHNG01000772.1:0-17820 GCF_002287155.1 Arsenophonus sp. ENCA | reverse complement strand
ACATAAACGTCGTATATCTGAAAAAATAACCCTTTATCAACAAAATTGGGACGTAATCAAAAATGCTATTGCTGAGCACATCCGTGTTTTATTAGCGTACCCAAATTAGTTTTGTGCGAAACTCGTGGCGTAAATAAATCATCTTGTCGTTTACGTAATCTTCGCCCCGCATCAGACGAATCTTCATCAGATGCTTTCCGTGCAGTAGCAACAATATTTTGTAATTGCTCAATAGTAAAAGCTAACCCTTTATTTTCTTCCAACTCCGTCATGTAGTCATAGACTTTAGCTTGTAACTCATAGCTATAGCTCATTGCCATCAAACAAGCTTCACGCTTAGGAAATCGGTAAATCTTTCGCGTTGCTTTCGCACCATTTCCAGCGGTGAAAATAACATCAGAGAAAAATTTCCCTGATGTTTCGCCCAGAACTTTAGGTACTTTCTTCAAAAAATCATTGTGCTGTAACTTGCGATATTTTTTGCAAGGAAACGTTAGTCCCTCTGCCTCCGCTTTTGATTCCCGGTCAGCATTAATATAGTCCACCATTTCCAAACTGGTCATTGTTGGCATTTCGGTTACTAAAAAATTGTCATTTTTAGTTGTTACTGATTTCATCGTACTTTTCCTTATAGAAAATCGAACCTGCGCGCACAGAACAGCCGCCCACAGAAAAAGCACCATTTTAAACGGCGTTCTTCAGGCTCGACTTTCTGTAAGGTTCTGTGTTATTGGATGCGCGTGCGTTGCGCTGGGATTGTTAAGATTTGAACGTATCAATTACTGATTTATTGACATTGTGTTTTGATGTACTGCTGTAGATATTCCGTCAGCTTCTCATTCTCAACTATCATTTCTCTGAGACGGAAATAATCTTGTCGAGCTGCTTCGCCAAGTTGTGGGGTGGCTTCATCATATCGGCTCTGGGCGGTAACGGTTTTGGATGTATGACACACGGCGTTGACGCGCAACCGTTTAGTGCCAGCACGCAAAGCATCATGCAGCTTATCCAGTTCAGCTTTGGCATTATTTAATTTCTCAGTCTGTTGAATTTCAATCTTTTGCAAAACATCAATCTTGTCCTGCTGTAATTTCACGGCTTCGAATTGAGCCTGATATTGCTGTTTTAACGTTTGGTAGTTTTGCTTGACGGTTTGATAACGTGAATTGATGAAAAAGAGTGATAAAATCAATGAAGCAATAATCACTACGACAAATGCGTAAGGTCGCCATAACATATTACGCTCTCTATTTCCCGACGGGTCATTAACCCTTTCCACTTTCTACCATCAGCATAAACCCATCGTTTCATCTCATCACACGCGCCTTTTCGGTCATTAGCGTTGAGCTTTTTGAGTAACGTGGATTTAGCAAAATTGCCAACACCAACGTTGTAAGCGAATGAGTAAAGCGCTGCCTGAGTCAGTGTATTGATATTGACCTTAATCAACGGGTCAACGTAACGTTTAACTGCGTTTAAATCGTCATTAAGCCACTTATCACATTCGGCTTTGGTGTACGTTCGATTACGCTCAATATCGTTACCTGTGTGCCCGTAGCAAACAGAAAGAATACCGCCCCCATCGAAATAGGGTTTGAGTCTCAATCCTTCAAAATAAGTTATCATGCTTGATGCTAAAAACAGCGCACTACCGCCCGTTGCCATCAATATTTTTTTCGGTATCTTCATAGTGACGCTCTTTTAACTTGAGTTCCTTCCATTTGTAGTACCAGTTGACTAAGCAGGTCGCAACCGTACAGGTTATCCCTATCAGGGCGACCCATTGGTCAATACTAAAACCCATCAAAGTCGTTAGAATACCGGACAAATAAGCATTGAGGGTTGAGTGTTTTTCAAACATACGCATATACCCTCCCGTTGAGGGTTCCATTGCTTTAAATTAAAAAGGGAGCCAGCCGCTTTACTACACGAGTTTCGCACAAATAAAAAAATGCTCTATTTTTCAGTTTAATTCAGCATAATATATAAATAGAAAAAATCTCATAAATTAAAAACAACTTATTGTAATTTAAGTAAATTTATACTTCTTAGTAAGTTACAGATTAATCATTGTTTTGAAGCCATTTCTAGAATTTTATATGCTTGTGCGAAACTCGTGTACTAGTTTATGCTGCTTTATTTGTGAGTATTGCGGTGGCATAAATGAAAAAAGCCACATTAAGTGGCTTAATTAAAATTAAAAGTTACTGTGATTTAATGAGTTTTAAGTCATTATTTCGGGATTGCTTTTGTACTTGATAGAAATTTTCATGAGAGCCTAAATTTAAAAGATATAATTCTAATTTATCTTCTACCCAACTATAACCTAGCAATGTTAACTGTTTATTGAGTTGAAATTTATGTACCCTAAGAAAACTTAAATCACCCCTTTTTTGCTCGCCAATTTTTGGATTATCTAATATTTTTTGGATTTCATCTTCTACCAAAGAAAGAAGCTGATCGGGTAATTTACTTAATGCTTTTGTGAAACGCCTTGTTTCGTAAACATTAATCTTCTGACTTTTTTGTCCTTCTGACATATTGCGACACCTTACCGTTGTCGACTTCATTTTTAGCCAGCAAAGAATCAAGAATAAAAGCGTAGGGTAAATCCGGATTATCTTCCGCCATCCGTCCAATCTTAGCCCAATGTTCAATCTGCTTTGGCACACTTCTACTGAAAGTGAGCGCATGACTCTTCACTTCGCTTACGAAGTCATCATCTAAACGTATACTTGTAGCCATATTTAACCTCTCTAACGCTTTTTATGGAATGCTGCGTTGACGCATCGTCTCGAAACAATAAAAATGTCCGGATAATTAATATACGTCATTTTGTTGCATATAGCAACATATAAGCGCGTAAGTAATTTAAGATTTCTTTGTAACAAAGAAAAACCCCGCAAAAAGCGAGGTTCTGATAATATGTTTAAGCGCTAACTCAATAGCTTTGCGCTACTATAACATATAATACTGTACGGATGTACGGACAGTCAAGCATTTTACTGAGTATTTGATCAGTATTTAACGTCGCTCTAAAAATTGCTGTATCTCTGCTTGTTGCCAGCGTGTTAGTGTATCTGCCAGAACAAAAGTATGCTCCTGATTACTCTCTTCAAGCAATTGTTTCATTTCAGCTAATACCTTATCTGCATCCTCACGTTTGCGGAGTACTCGCCTTACGGCCTGTTTCTCTGCCTCATAGATCGCTTCTTTAACACCATTGGTGAAGTTATAAATCTTTTCACATTCTTTTGCGATGATGGGTATTTGGTTGACTTCAAAATTTTGAGGTGAGTCTACACCTGTTGCATGACGGAGTGCATACCAGATACCTTGCGTCCACGAACGCTCAAATCGGAAGCCATTAGCCATCGTCCAAATTAGACGAGAAAGATGTGAGGTGTCATCTGCGGTTAGTAATTCTCTTGCTTCTGGAGAGTATTGCGGGTGCTCATACTTACCCGTTTTGCGTATAGATGGAAGAACTTCCCTGAAAATCCAATCTTGAAATTGTTTTGCTTCCGGCTTATTGCTACGAAAAATCACACGGTACAAATTAGGTTCATTCACAAATGCTGCTTCTTGCTCTCTTCCTATAGAATCAGTGATGTACGTTTTGCGTACCCCATCTTGATCTAGTATTTCAGACGCTACACGTCGTGAATTTGCTATCGTTAGAACCTCACAAACATCTTTGAGACAAAACCATGGTTCAGCATCAATTATTTTTATGCGGACATTATGAGTTTCTTTGAAAGAAAATGAGATTGATTGAATCGATAAATTAGCCATATTCGGCCTCCTTATGTATTTAGTCTACAGCTACCAGTTAGTCGCTGGTAGCCAGGTGTCAACTGAGCTACATAAGAAGCTCCGGGCATATTCCCCTTTCAGGTGTTTTATTACGCCTCTCCACCCGGCCTTCGGATGTGATTACGCCGTATAACGGACATAAAAAAGCCGCATGGCTATCGGGTGCGGATGACCGCTTATGTATTCAGTACGGTCAGCATACGATAGTCTATACGGTGTTGTCAATTTGTTGCTTTAAGGAGTGTGTGAACAGTGCCCGCTATGTAGGATTCAGCCCTACCCATGTAAGCGGTGATATAATCAGGTCTTTTCCTCCAGTTTTTAGCTATCATCCGGCATGAAATATGATGCTGATAATGTAAACAAATAATGTTATATCCATCGATATCATATTTTTTTAATCCTGCTACGGCTTTATCAACTATTTCGCCTTCCTCATCGCTTAGCCAAAGTCTGTCATCGTCGAATTTAATAGGAGCAATGGTAGACATACCTTTGTACTCGGTTCCAATGCGGGTCATGCTCCAGTTTCCCCATGCTTCCAGTAAATCTTTTACGTGCCTACTCATCTCCCCTCCGGCAAAAATAGGAATAGAGGCATGGTCTCAATGCCCTGCGTTGAATGTTTAAGGTGGTTTCTTGAATTACGTAATTTCCCAAATGGTAATAACCAGTTTCCCACCCTTAATGATTTCCTTTCGCTCAACGTGCAACACATCTATCTGAGAATCATCAACTATCAAACCGCCATGACACAGCGCATCAATCGGTGCTTTCATCAGGTTATCTAAATCTCGTTTACGACGGTCAGGCGGATACACCCCTATCTCAACCCCTAAACGTTGCGATAATCGCTTACAGAGCTTTTGCCGCATTATTTCAGCGACTATCAATTGGCGGTATAATTTGCCCTTTGGTGTGATGAAGTGTTTTTGTTTTGCGTGATACCAGTAGTGATTGACTGAAGGGGGAAAAGGAACAGTGATGTTATAAGTTTTCATTCATGGCTTAACCTCTCTCATCTCCACCCCTTTAGCGGTATAACCGATTACCTGTTTACCCGCTATCCGTTGGCGCTTTTTTGTCAGAAAATGAATATGGTCTTCATAAACATAACGGTATTCACCATCGACGAGAATATGTTTAAAGGCTTTCATTGGTTGTTTTGTATGCTGCACAAATCGTATTAACTTATTGTTTTTAATTATTTCTTTTGTGCGCACCTCTTTGAGCGTTTTTTCTTTACATCGGTAAATCCAAAAATCATTGAGCTTTCCGGTTATCTTTCGAGTGCGTACCTTGATATAACCAAGTCGCTTCATGAGTTTGCTAAATTCCGCGTCATTACGAATTAAATTCCCGATACATCGTAGCGGTTCAGCTTGCCAGCCTTTAGCCTTATAGATTTTTATTAATCCACGATGGTAATGTTTATTCAGAATCGTGTATTTATCGCCTTGCTTGGGATTACGGTATAATATCCAATTATCAACGGCTTCTTTCCGTGTTTTTTGGTCAATCAACAACGCGAAGGTAACCAAAGGTGAACCATCTTTCCGTTCAGTGAATTGCTGACTAACTTTGCAAATAATATTCAGCGCATAACTATCAATATCTTTAGGCTGCACAAATTGATAATAATCATTATTATTCAATCTGTTAACTGTGCGCACCTCTGAATGATAATTATAAGATTGCTTATCCTGACCTGTTAGTCCGGTATCACTATTTGCCTCATGAACGGAAATCCCCGAATTAAGCCACACTACCCCATTACCATCGTGTCTCAGTCCTAAATCGGTTAATGTGCAGATACCGTTGTTAATGGCTGACCAGTTACCGGAAATAACCGCTTTTCGAAGATTAAATATACCGGAGTCCTCACTTTGAACACAAAGGTATCTCTCACGGTGATTTGCCATGCTTTGCATTTTCATGTTGTTGCCTATTTGATTTTTATTTGGTGGTGTTTAGCGGAGTACAAGTGAAATTTTCTATTGATACTTTTGGCAGTTTGTCACGCTTTCCAGCACTGCCTCCCGTCCAGTAATAATCAATTTCCTTAAATTGCATTTTAAACATGGACGGCTGGGATAACATTTTTAAACAATCCTGTTCTGAGAGTTTCTTATCACTATAGTGCCACCAATACACGGGCGCACCGCCATCCTTAACAAGGGTTGCTTCAATTTTGTATTTCATTGGGGGTGTCCTGATTAAATCGTTACGCCTTGAGCGTGGCGTCTTAAACTTTGTTGATGAGATGATTGTGAGATTTTTTCTGCTTCTTGTTGATTGGTGTCGATAAAATGACCGTTTTCAAACTCCTGATAAACCGTCCCCGTTTTGCCAAACCGATTTTTGGTTACGATAATTTCAGCATACTTCGCTGAGGGTGAATTTTCGTTATAAACCCCGTCACGATATAGCATGATAATGCTGTCTGCATCTTGCTCAACGCTGCCAGAATCCCGTAAATCAGCGTTAACAGGGCGCTTGTTTGTCCGCTTTTCAACCTCTCTTGATAACTGGCTCAATGAGATTACGGGCGTTTTTAATGTTTTAGCCAGCCGTTTCAAATTTGCCGAAATATGCGCTATCGCTAGGTCATTTCGTTCAGCTCTGGGTTTATCAATTAATCCGAGGTAATCAACCATGATTAACGAGAGCTGGGGATACTCTTTTTTCTGTCTGGTGGCAACAGAGGCTATTTGCTCAACGGTAAGTTTACTTGCATCCACTATCCATACATCTAAATCATGCAACAAACCAATCGCACCAGTTATCTTATTCCAGTGCTCCTGCTCTAATCTTGATGGATTTCTCAGCATTGAAACGGGAAGATTTGACGCTTGGGCAATCTGTCTTTCAATGATTTGGCCTGAGTCCATTTCCATTGAAAAAATTAGCACGCCTCGCCGCTGTTTGATGTCCCTTATTTCTTGACTGGCAACGCTTTTGGCAATCTTCAATGCAAATTCGGTTTTCCCCATACCGGGTCTGGCAGCGACAATCACTAAATCTACCGGATTGATACCCCCTGTTATCTCATCCAGTTCACCTATCCCTGTTTTTAAGGTATTTGATTGCTCTCCGTTTTGCAGACGATTTTCCAATAAGTCAGTGTAATCGCTAATAAGCTCTTTCAGGTTTACAGGCTTGATTTCTTCATTCGAAGTTCGCAATTCTGTTGCTTTCGACAAAAAATCATCGATAGCCTGAGTGGCTGAATGGATAGTGCCATTGGCAACAACATCCTTGACCGAATTTATCATTCACGAGTTTCGCACAGGCATATAAAATTCTAAAAATGGCTTAAAAGCAATGATTAATCTGCAAGTTACTAAAAAACATAAATTTTCTTAAATTACAATAAGTTGTATTTGATTTATAAGGTTTTGACTATTTATATATCATGCTGAATTAAACTTAAAAATAGAGCGTTTTTTTATTGGTGCGAAACTCGTGTTGACGTTCACTCAATGGAGGCGGAGTCCAGAGGCTTGGCGTATGCAGGGCGCAATAGCGTGCTATCATTTTTGCATCCCCTTTATCCGTTTTATTCCGACTCAGTTCACTTTCACCAAATGAATGGATACGTGATGGGTTTTCTATGCTGACATCAATACCATTATCAACCAGAAACATAGCCAGTGGAAAACTATAAATCCCTGTCGATTCGAGACAAATATGACAATCTCCGTAAACAGACAACCACTTTAGCAACTGGGCAAATCCAGATGAAGTATTTGAAAACACCTTTGTTTTATATTTTTTTCTCTCAACCCATACTGCAACATCGAATTTTAATTTAGCGACATCAATACCCACTGAGGTTTTGATCATGGTAAATTCTCTCATGAAAAACAGATAATTGAATATATCGTCCTAACCTTCCTTATAAATACGTGCTCGTAGCACAAGATACCGTTCGGTTTTGAAGACGATGATGAATATGTCACCAGGGTTTAATCTGAGGTACAAGCTCTAAGCTTAAGGCAGCGTACAAACTCACCGGTAACATCCCAATGATCAGTTGGGGATCATTAACCTTTGACAGTCAATGATCAAGATATAAGACATGATTGGGATGCTCGGTTTTTAATTGAACGCACGGGGCTGGTGCCCGTAACTGGTTGGGGTGCAGGCGATATTGGTACAGCGCTCGGCTGATGGCATCGACCGACAGAGGGAACCACTCGCCGGTCTCGTTATCAATATACCCGGCATTAATCAGGCCATTGGCCCGCAGGTCATTAACCGCCTGCTCCAGGCTGTAAAGGCGCTTGCCGTTTTTGCGATGCGAGGCCATCATCACGCCGGATATTTGCAGCGCTTCCTCACGGGTCAGGGCACTGGTGCCACAATCCACCCGTTGCTTGCGCGGCGGTTTAGCGCTTACCTGTTTGATTTTTCGCAGTAGCGTGGCTTTGGAAATGCCGAGTGCCTGGCAACCTGTCTGATAAACCGCGTCTTTGCCGCCATGTCCGGCTTTTTCGGCGGCCTGGGCAATCGCTAACAGGCGTTCGGTCAGGATGGCGTTCATAACACCACCTCCTCGCCGTTATCCTGCCCCGAGCCACGTAGGTGTTCCGGTAACTGAAAATCGGCGTCTTCGGCATCACTATCGTCTTTTACCCAGTCAGGGACCAACTCTGATACTGCGTGGTGGGGCAATGAAAAATCACTGCGTAACACATTGATTTCAAACTCAATATTATTAAGTAAGCCCGCTAGATAATCGGCGTGGGACGTGATATCGCCACTGTGGCTGCTCAGTTTTTCTAGCCCTTCCCGAAAGCGGCCCATTAATATGGCCTTGACATCAAAGCCTACCAGGCCAATCTCTTCACGGAGCTGGCGTACGCCCTCTTCCCCTAATGGGCGATGTTGATCGAGCAGGCGTTTTTCGCTCAGTTCATTGATCTTTTGATCTTTCTCATTGGCTAAGCGACGGCTGGCTTCAAGTGATTTTTCTGTATCACGTAGTTTTGCTTTGAGTTCACGTACAGACATTCGATCGACATCATCCAGTGTCAGGCCAGCAATGGTGCCGCCTTCGGCGAGTTCAGCGAGTTCTTCATCATCCTGGGTCATCAATTCAAAAAGCTTTGCTTTTCCTAATCCGGCCAACGTAGGCCGTTTTCCCATTAATTGAGGCGATAAATATTTTAGTGACGCTTCCATCATCCTCCGCGCTGTTCTCTCTGCCAGCCCTAATTGCTCAGTAACAATTTTAGTAAACTCGCCGTGCGGCTCATTTTCTTTGATAATGATGAGTCGCTTGCCCGCCTCCAGCATGGCTTCGGCACTTTGTGCCATATAGAAGCGCGCTTCATGCACAATGCGCTCGCGCTGATAGGGCAAGCCTTCGCCGTACTTGTCCATAATCGCCTGCTGATGTTCAGCCAGGGCATTAAGGTTGTTCATTAAATCCGGTGTCAACGGTTGCTCGGGGGTGATATCAGCCGGCATCGGTAACGCTTTTCTACCCATGATTTTTTCCTCTTACGGTTTTGACGGTGATGCTACGCAGCGCCCACGTCTTTCGGCCATCTTGATTTGTGCCCGTTCCGTTTCATCAAAAAAGGCAATGGCAATCTGTATCAATTCTTCACTCAGGCCGTAATTCCCATTGAAGCGCTGCTCAACCATGCCCTCTTCCACTAAAAACGGCAGGGTGCGACTGATATTGGCCGGAGAGTCTTTAATAAGCTCTGCCAACGCTTTATTGGACAGACCCTCGCGGTAATGCCCTTTCATCGCTTTTAAAATACGCAGCGCCCGCCGTGTTCGTGAAGACGCGTGCAGGGATAAGGTGTTTTTCATCGGATGACTCTTTTTCATTAATGGAAATTGTGTTACCGTCAGTGAAACGGGCGAATGTTATTTTTTGGCTATGTAGGCGTTAAATGTTGTACATCTAACAGGCCCTAGGCATTATCCGGACTGGAGACGCATACTCGAGTGCCATAAAACTCTAATCAACCATTTGATTTTACAAGAAAAAGTGTGGGATCCATTAGATTTACAACATTTAACGCCTACATAGCCTATTTTTTATGGCGCTTTTGGCCCGATGGCATGGGGGAACCCATTATCTGTTCAATCGCCTGTTTGATTTTGCGCGCTTCACCGCGCCAGCCCTGGCAGCGCCCATTCAGTAGCATGGATACATGATTGTGATCAAATTTGTTGGCCTTGGCCCAAGCCCTCATAGAGGGATATTGCTGGTAGACATGGTTATAAAAACAGCGTTTAAAGTCGGCGGGGTGTTGCAGTGATATGGTGTTATCTCCGTCATAAAAAGTTAAAAATAAATATACAATACCATGCAAAATAATGTAAAGTCTTTTTTGTTTGTTTTTGTATATTCTTCATCACAATGAAAAACCACGGGTCGTTATCGACCTGAAAGGAGAGCTGTATGG
Organism: Arsenophonus sp. ENCA; assembly: GCF_002287155.1. Taxonomy (NCBI): domain Bacteria; kingdom Pseudomonadati; phylum Pseudomonadota; class Gammaproteobacteria; order Enterobacterales; family Morganellaceae; genus Arsenophonus; species Arsenophonus sp. ENCA. Next base: position 7,573 of record NZ_NHNG01000772.1, on the reverse strand, counting down.
CAAAGAAAAAAACTGCAACTGCCCTGTCTGTGAATACAGAGGACAATATCACGATTGCGTGGTGGTGGTGGTCAATTGCATACCCTGAAAAAAATACAGAAAACAGCGCCCAACAGGAGGTGATGGCGCGTTTTGGCGACGGGCTACCCTATGAAAGGGAGAGGATTGTTCATGAAGCGCGCTTTTATATGGCGCAAAGTGCCGAAGCCATGCTGGAGGCGGGGAAGCGACTTATTATTATCAAAGAGAATGAACCGCATGGGGAGTTTATCAATATTGTAACCGACAGATTAGGTTTAACACCTACTACTGCACAGCGTTTGATGAAAGCCTCCGTTAAATATCTCTCTCCTACGCTGCAATCAAAAACCCCATCGCTGGCGTTTTTGGGTAAAACCAAACTCTATGAGTTGATGTTAGAAGATGACGAAGACCTTGCTGAACTGGCCGAAGGCGGAACCATTGCTGGCCTGACGCTAGATGACGTTGATCGGATGTCGGTGAGGGAATTACGAGCCGCGTTACGTAAGGACGAAGCGGCGCTTAAACGCAGCCAGCAACTGGTAGCAGAAAAAGAAAAGCAGTTACAACAGCTGAGTCAGCAACTGGCTGGCAAAACCGCTATGTCTACCGCGAGCGATGAAGAGACTCCACTCGATACCCAGCAGTGGGTCACGCTAACGCTAGAAGGGGTGGGAGACCGCTTGAAGTCGGAACGTCTACGGCTGGGACTGAGCCAGGAGATGTTCGCTGAACGCTGTGGGGTTAAAAAACTAACTCAATACAACTACGAAAAAAGTGAACGCCATCCTGATGCGGGTTACTTAATCGCGGCGAAAGCATTAGGGGTTGACCTCAATTATGTGATGACCGGCGAGCGCAGTGATGAAGCCAGTGCGCTCGATGTGGTGCGCGATGAGGAAGAGGCGAACTTACTGACCGCGTTCCGCCATATCCCAGGGGAAACCAGAGATATTGCATATCGTACTCTGGCCGCCATGACTGAGAAAAAAGCCGCCCGTCACCGCGCTTAACCCTTCCCCATTCGTGGCTGCGAATGGGGTTATTTAACGGTAATAATCAGCTCACGTCGTTGCGTGGGCTGATTGCTATTGAGACTGTAGCGAATCGGCACGCTCTCCATCGCAAAACCCTGAAACACGACCCGCATTTCAGGAATATCATTGACGGAAATAATCATCATCCCCGCCAGTTCTCGTCCCATCTCCGCCAGTTTTTCATATTCTGCCAGAGCAAAATCCACGCCATAGCCCTCTGTTCCCCAATACGGCGGATCGCAGTAAAACAGGGTGTGCGGGCGGTCATAACGGGCAATGCAGCTTGACCAATCGAGTTGTTCAATGGTGGTGCGAGACAATCGCAGGTGAGCCAGCGACAGCTCCTCTTCCATCCGTAGCAGGTTCAGGCGTGGCCCACTGGTCGTGGTCACACCAAAGGTGTGCTCCGCCACCTTGCCGCCGAATGCCTATTTTTGCAGGTAATAGAAACGGGCTGCGCGCTGGATATCGGTTAAGGTTTCGGTTGGGGTGATTTTCAACCATTGATACATCGCCCGGCTGACCAGCGCCCATTTAAACTGGCGCATAAACTCTTCCAGATGGTGCTTGAGTACCCGATAAAGATTGACCAGCTCACCGTTGATATCGTTAATCACCTCGGCTTTGCTGGGTGACTTCATAAAGTAAAGCGCCGCCGCGCCACAAAATGGCTCCACGTAGCAGGTATGCGCCGGGAAGCGCGGTAAAATCTGTTTGGCCAGCCGCCGTTTACCGCCTATCCAGGGCAGTATCGGTAAAAAATTTTGCTGCATTCACTGTTCGCCTTTTTCACTAATGGAAATTAGTGTAAGCTCTTTCTGTCCTCGAGGACGGAAAGCGCCACGGTTGACTCACAGGTCGGTGCTGTGTGTTGACGGCCCATTCGGTGTTCTGGCACCGGGTGGGTCGCGCTTTTTCTACTAAGATACTGATGATTTAAAATTTAAATGATTCATTCAAGAATCAATTATTATCGGAAATGCAGTTGTTGCGCTCATTGACCATCAACGCCCTATTACACTAGAAAATATTATTCAGCATTTTGAGGTTGAACTTCATCGTTCTCCCAACTCTCTACTTGAAAGCTGGAACCGAGAGGCCCTGACTTACCGCCAGGATTCAGTTTCGCCGCAATAAGATCTGCTGCTATCACTAGCAACGCCGCCCAATCAGATTCATCGGCGATGTATATGTCGTTATTTGTGCATCGCTGAAACGCATTATAAAATGTTTCATCTTTGCGTTTCGTGAAAAACCAGGTACCCTCTTCTCGTTCATGCCAACTCATCTCTTTCTCCTTCGTTTTACTATTGAATTTCTGCTATCTTGCTTTTTAAATTTTACCAAGCCTTTTAAAGGACTTTAAAAGCGTTTAGCGCCCTGCCTTGTCACACTGTCTGTCTAATAGTTAGGGAGACCGTGATGAAAATCCGAAAAAAATTGACCTTGACCGACTTTAAAACCCCGCGCCTGGGCGGCTGGTTGCTCACGGCTGCCGGTCTGTTGCTGGTGATTGGCCTGGTGTCACCGCAGCAGCTGCCGGTGGTGTTGTACAAGCTGGCCTTGATTACCCTGGCGGCGGTGGTTGGTTACTGGCTTGACCGTTCGCTGTTCCCCAAAGCCCGCCCCGGACAATACCTGCACCATGACCACCCTGAGGTGGCACAAGGCCGACATCCAGTGCGCGGCGGCTGCCATCAGGTGTTTGCCGCTGCGCAGTTGCGCCGGGCGGTGATTGTGGCGGCAGTGTGCCTGAGTGTGGCAATGGGGTTATGACCATGAACCGCTATCAACACCCACAGGGCGACCCCAGATGGCTGTTGTTCCTTTTGCTGATAGTGCTCCTTGGTGGCGCGCTTGATGCCAATGCGGCGCGTCCCCCACAAGCGGCGCTAGCATACCGGGCTGACCTGATACGCAACGCCCGGATGGTATGGGGCCTTAATGCGCCGGTGGCGGATTTTGCCGCCCAGATTGACCATGAAAGCAGCTGGCAGCCCGGCATCACGAACCACATAGGGGCGCAGGGGTTGGGGCAGTTTATGCCCGCCACCACCGCCTGGATTGGGGCGTTCATGCCGGAACTGGCAGCCAAAGCGCCGCTCAATCCCGGCTGGAGCCTGCGTGCAGTGGTGAGTTTTGATTACTGGCTATGGGAGCGGCTGTCGGCGGTCAATCGCTGTGAGCGCATGGCGATGACGCTTTCGGCCTACAATGGTGGCTTGGGCTGGGTGCAGCGTGACCGCCGCCTAGCGGAACGTCAGGAGTTCGATGGCAGGCGCTGGTTTCACCACATTGAACGGGTCAATGCCGGACGCAATCTGGCGGCCTGGCGCGAGAATCGCCATTACCCCCGCCGTATTTTAAACACCCTGGCACCGCGTTACCTGACCTGGGGAGGGGCAAGCTGTGTTTAATTTTATCAGCATCAAAAGCCTGGGTGTAGTGCTTGGCATCGCGCTGTTATCTGGCGTGTGGTGGCACGGCTACACGCAAGGCGTGAGTCGTTCAACCGAACGGTGCGCGGCAACCCTCAGTCAGCTGCGCGAGACGTTTGCCATTCAGGAAAAACAGCGCGCCGAGCAGGCCGCACAAAGCCTGCAAGCGCTACAACAGCGTTTTACCCATCAGGTAAAGGCAGCGCATCAGGCCGAACAGCACTACCTGAATCGCATTGCACAGCTTCGTGACAAAACCCAACACTTAACTAGGCGGATAGATGACGTTACCCAACATTGGCAGGATGAAAAAGGCCAGCCGCATGCTGTGGCCTGCGTGTTTACTCGTGGCTTCGTGCAGCACTACAATACCGCCCTCGGGCTGTCAGACGTTAACGGTTCAGTCCCTGCCGCCCTTACCGGCCGCACTGGCAACACGTCCCGGCCCCCTGCGTCCGCTGGCGAGCGGCTTCACCCGAGTACCGTTACCCAGCGCGATATCCTCGCCAATATCACCGACAACGGGCAACAGTGTCAGGTCTGGCGGGCACAGGTCAATGGATTACTGGATTATATTGAAGGATTAACACCATGACATTACAGGTCGATTTCTGGGTACTGATGAGCTACCTGTTTGGGCTGGCAGGCTTTCTCGCGGGGTTGGCCCGCTGGTTTATCCGTGAGACCGAAAAGCGTCAGGCCGAACGGTTTGCGTCACTGGAACGGTTGATGCGCGAGGCGTCCGATAAAGGCTCACGCCTTGAGCGCGAGGTGCTGGAATTCAAAGTGGAGGTGCCGGAACGTTACGTTCGGCGCGACGAATTTATTCATTATCAGCAGGTGGTGGAGTCACGGCTTGACGCGATTTACCAGAAGCTGGAAACCATACAACTGCGTCAGGTGGCAGGAGGATAAGGATGATAGAGACCGAACAGGCGCGCCGCGAAGGGTTGCGCTGGGTGTTACTGCAGGTGATCAACAAGGCGCGGCCCTATCCGGCCAATGACCGGCTACTGTGGGATGTGGGCCATTCGCTCTACCCGGACATGACCATGCTGGAGCTGCAAAAAGAGTTGCTGTTCCTTGACGGCTTAAGTCTGGTGCGCCTGACCCGACCGCCGGCGCGCTCATGGACCGCCACACTGACGCCGGAAGGGGTGAATCTGGTGGAATACGTCATCGACGATATCCGTGGCATTGCCCGTCCGGCGAAGTACTGGAGGGAATAAACATGGCTCCGAGAAGCAAGGTAGAAACCCTGCCATCCTCAGTGCGTGAATGGCTCGACCGGGCGCTGACGGAGCGTAATTTCAGTGGCTACCGGGAGCTGGAAGCCTTGCTGCGTGAGAAGGGTTATCGCATCGGTCGGGCACAAATTTCCCGTTACGGCCAGAAGGTACAACGCCGTTTTGCCGCTATCCGTGAGGCGACGGAGATGGCACGTATCATTACCGAGGGGGCGGAAGATGACCAGGACAAACGCTCGGAGGCGATTATCGCCACTATCCAGGCCGATATTCTGACGGCGCTGATTGATGTGCGTGAGGCCAGTGATGAGGACATGCTCCCCGCAGAGCGCGCCTCGCTACTGGCTAAAGTTGGTAAAAGCATTGCCACCCTGACCCGCTCGTCGGTCAGTCTCAAACGCTACCAGACCGAAGTGCGGGAAAAAATCGCGGCGCGCCTCGATGCACTGGAGCAGGAGGCGACGCAACAAGGTAAGGGACATGTCAGTCTGGAGACCCTGAAGCGGGTGCGTGAAGAAATTTACGGGATTATCGCATGAGCAAAAACGGCTTACTCTACCCGTATCAGAACCGCTGGCTGCTGGATACCGCGCGTTTCAAGATTGGCTGTTTTGCCCGCCAGACCGGCAAGACCTTTACCACCACACTGGAAATTGTCGATGACTGTTTTTCGCTGGAAGCCCTCGGCGGTTCGGCGCGTTGGGTGATTTTATCGCGCGGCGAGCGCCAGGCCAAAGAAGCGATGGAAGAAGGGGTGAAAAAGCATTGTCAGGCGTACGGTCTGGCTATCCGCGAAATCGAAGGCAGCGTAAAAGGCCCGGGCAGCGAACGTTACACGATGCTAGAGGCAGTGTTGCCCGGCGGCTCACGCATTACTGCACTCCCGGCTAACCCCGATACGGCACGTGGCTTCGCGGCTAACGTGTTTCTGGATGAGTTTGCCTTTCATGCCGACAGCCGCAAAATCTGGTCGGCGCTGTTTCCGGTGATATCGAACGGCTATAAGCTGCGCGTCACCTCTACCCCTAATGGCAAGGGCAACAAGTTTTATGAGCTGATGACCGACCCGTCTCTCGATACGGTCTGGTCGCGTCATGTGGTCGATATTCACCAGGCAGTGAAAGACGGCCTGCCCCGCGATGTTACTGCCCTCAAACAGGCGCTTAATGATGACGATGCCTGGTCACAGGAATTTGAACTGCAGTGGCTGGATGAAGCCTCCGCCTGGCTCGCCTATGACCTGATTGATGGCGTTGAACACCCGCAGGCGGGCAAGCCGGAGCACTATCAGGGTGGCCCCTGTTTTGTCGGGGTCGATATCGGTCTGCGCCATGACCTGTTTGTGATTTGGGTGATTGAACAGGTGGGCGACGTGTACTGGACGCGCGACATCATTACCCGCAAGCGTGCCCCGTTTGCTGAGCAGGATGCACTGCTCGATGCGGTCTTTGCCCACTACCGGGTGCTGCGCTGCTGCATGGACCAGACCGGCATGGGGGAGAAGCCGGTGGAAGATGCGAAGCGCCGTCATGGCAGCACCCGTGTTGAAGGGGTGTTATTCACATCGGCCAACAAGTTGACGCTGGCCACGCGCGGTAAAGAGGTATTTGAAGACCGGCGCTTGCGATTGCCACAGGGTGATGGGGCACTGCGGGCCGATTTGCATAAACTGAAAAAAGTGATGAGTCCGACCGGGGCACCGCGTTTTGTCGCGGAGAGTGACGCCGCCGGGCACGCTGACCGTGCCTGGGCGCTGTTTTTAGCGCTTAACGCCGCCGACCAGCCGCAGGGGCCGGTGCGCGCTTACTCCTGCTGCCCACGTCAGGCCTCCTCATTGCTAGAGGGATATTGATGATTATCGATAAAAAAGCGTTATTCAGTGACATCGCGACCCGGGCGCGCAGTCCTGCGGGTCTGGGTCAACTGTTCGGCCATTTACCCAATCCTGACCCGATATTGCGCGCGCGGGGGCAGGCGATTGGCGTTTACCGCCAGTTACGCGCCGAGCCACTGGTCGGCAGCAGTATCCGGCGGCGTAAATCGGCAGTCAAATGCCTGGAGCGCGGACTGGAGGCGGGGCAAGCGCCCGCGCAGGTGGTGCGCTTTATTGAACAGACCCTGGCACAGTGGGACATGAACCGCATCATCGGCGAGCTGCTGGATGCGGCCTTTTTTGGCTATCAACCCGCCGAACTGACCTGGGTCAAAGACGGGCGGCATCTGGTGGTGACCGATGTGGTGGGCAAGCCGCCGGAGTGGTTTACCTTTGATAGCGAGAATCGCCTACGCTTTCAAGCCCAGCAGTCAGGACTCACGGGGGAGTTATTACCGCCGCGCAAATTTGTGGTGGCGACGCAAGACGCTACCTTTGATAACCCTTACGGCTTTGCTGACCTGTCGCTGTGCTTCTGGCCGGTGACGTTCAAGAAAGCCGGCTGGTCGTTCTGGATGCGCTTTAGTGAGAAGTACGGTACCCCCTGGGTGGTTGGGCGTCATCCGCGCAGCCAGGACCAGGCGCATATCACCCCACTGCTGCACTCACTCGAGCAGATGGTGCAGGATGCGGTGGCGGTTATCCCCGATGATAGCAGCATTGAATTTAAGGAGCCGGCCACCAAAGGCGCGTCAAGCAGTCTGTATAAAGACCTGATTGAGATGGCTCGCAGTGAAATTACCATTGCGCTGTCAATGCCAATTGAATTCTGATCCACTTTGCTAAAGTAAAACTGATCCACCCCCTTTAATTTACTCGCTCAGTTCCGCTTTCAATTTTTTATGTAGCTGACCGCTTTTTAGCTTGTCTTTTAACCGATAACTTTGTCCACTAATC
>NZ_NHNG01000363.1:0-1027 GCF_002287155.1 Arsenophonus sp. ENCA | reverse complement strand
AAACCTGTAAAAGTAGTGACATTTTCCAGCCTCAGCCAAGCACTGCTCAATACGGACCCTTTTAAATGTATTCTGTGTGGCGGGAAAATGGTCTATCAGCGGGTCTTGTATGGGCTGGTAACAAAGGATCTGGTTGCTAACGCAGTGGAAATAGCGCGAATGCGTTACGTGATGTAATGCAGGGAAGATCTGCCTGAATTCAGCAAATTCGTTCAAAAATCAGTCGATTAGCCAACAAATAATGATCTCACTCCCTCTTGTGCTGAAAAAAACAGCAAATCTTACCGACTGTGATCCCTATTTCATACGGCCTCAGGATCTTTGAAATCACGAGTTTCGCACAGGCATATAAAATTCTAAAAATGGCTTAAAAGCAATGATTAATCTGCAAGTTACTAAAAAACATAAATTTTCTTAAATTACAATAAGTTGTATTTGATTTATAAGGTTTTGACTATTTATATATCATGCTGAATTAAACTTAAAAATAGAGCGTTTTTTTATTGGTGCGAAACTCGTGGAAATTCCTAGGCGTGGACAGGTCGCTCTGTCCCATCAATAAAGACGTCTTTAACTCCAGGAAAGGCGCGAAAAAATTCCTCAGCAGAGCGAATTTGACGAGCGGGCAAAACACATTCTCGCCCCAAGGTCATCTCTAAAACCGGCAATAATATTTTTACCCAGCGACATACCCGGGTTCTATCTAACACGAGTTTCGCACAGGCATATAAAATTCTAAAAATGGCTTAAAAGCAATGATTAATCTGCAAGTTACTAAAAAACATAAATTTTCTTAAATTACAATAAGTTGTATTTGATTTATAAGGTTTTGACTATTTATATATCATGCTGAATTAAACTTAAAAATAGAGCGTTTTTTTATTGGTGCGAAACTCGTGTAAAAAAGAAGTATAAATTTAAAAACAAGAAAAAATCAGGATGTTCATATTTTGTCCGGTTATCCATGCATTAAAGATATCTATAAAATATTCTTGCAAGTAAGCAGTGTAAGATACTCTAGTTTGGC
>NZ_NHNG01000564.1:0-1365 GCF_002287155.1 Arsenophonus sp. ENCA | reverse complement strand
CTTATGGGCATAGTATTCCAGCAAAAAACGAACTCGTGAACGCTTTTAAAATTCTTTCTGCTCGAGGCAAAGCGTTAGCCAGTGCACAATCAAACCTACTCCAGATCCAACGCAACATTTATACCACGCAGTGCCAAAAAGCATTGAGTGAACGTGAAGAAGACCGTCTAAATAGGTTAGTTGGAACCTTGCATCCTTGTATGTAATAGGCATATGGTGGTTAGCTACCATCACACGAAGCGGAGTGAGCTTGTTAGCCTCCTGAATGGTGAGAACCTTGATTTGCAGCAAAAGCCCTCCGCTTCACCTTTCACGCCAGCATTAACATTGAACGGTTGCCAAGAGCAATGACTCTGCATGTACAAGGGTAATAGGCGTGATGGTCCAGTGAAAGGAGAAAACGTTTATGTTTCAGTTAGGTATTGATGTCAGCAAGAAAACTCTTGACCTGTGCTTGTTGCGCGAAGGTGTAAAAGGAAGGGTAAAAACCCGCAAGCTTAAAAACGATCTTAATGCCGCCAGCGCTGTAATAACCTGGCTTCGCAAGCAGAACTGTGACCCGACTGATATCCATATCATCATGGAGGCCACCGGGGTTTATCACGAATTGCTGGCTTATGGCCTTCACAAATCCGGAGCAATAATATCGCTTGCTAATCCCCATCGGGCAAGGGAGTTCGGACGGGGCATGGATATTTTAACGAAAAATGACAGTGTTGATGCTTACATGCTCGCCTGTTACGGCGCACTTAAAGTGCCTGAACGATGGGTTCCTCCGCCTGAAAATGTCCGTTATCTCAGTGCACTTCTTCGCCGACGTGATGCGATTGTTACCGACAGAACCCGTGAAAAAAACAGGATGGAAAAATGTCGGGCAACAGACGTCCCTCCTGCTGTGACTGAATCCATCGAAAATGCCCTTCGTAACTTAAGCACGGAGATTGAGAATCTGGATGCTCTTATCCTGACTCACCTTGACCAGAATCCTGAATTAAAAAAGGATTTTGACCTACTGACATCAATAAAATCCGTCGGTTTTCAGTTAGGCACGAGTTTCGCACAGGCATATAAAATTCTAAAAATGGCTTAAAAGCAATGATTAATCTGCAAGTTACTAAAAAACATAAATTTTCTTAAATTACAATAAGTTGTATTTGATTTATAAGGTTTTGACTATTTATATATCATGCTGAATTAAACTTAAAAATAGAGCGTTTTTTTATTGGTGCGAAACTCGTGTTAGGTATGAATATGCTGGTTATCCTACGGAGTCATCGTTTCGACACAGCAGAGCAGGTTGCAGCATTTCTGGGCGTGGTTCCTGTTGAAAAATACTCCGGCACATCGGTCAGAGGAAAACCGAAG
>NZ_NHNG01000103.1:0-1431 GCF_002287155.1 Arsenophonus sp. ENCA | reverse complement strand
ATAGTAACAAACAAAGAGAATCCCACCCGTGAATACGTCAAATCTATCATGGATGCCCGTTGGTCTGTTGAAGTTTATCATCGAGAAGTTAAACAAAATTGTGGTATTGAACGCTGTCAGGCTCGCACGAGCCGAGCGCAAAGAAATCATATTTTTCTCGCTATTTCTGCGTGGTTTGAACAACATAAACGTCGTATATCTGAAAAAATAACCCTTTATCAACAAAATTGGGACGTAATCAAAAATGCTATTGCTGAGCACATCCGTGTTTTATTAGCGTACCCAAATTAGTTTTGTGCGAAACTCGTGTTCTGATCTTTACCAAATATAGTATCAATTTCAAAATGACCGGGTTGTTGCTTAAGATCAGCCTCAGCGGGTCTCTCTTCAATACCCACTCTATCAGGAATAGGGCTACGCTTGGATTCACCCTTATCATAGCGATAATGTTTCCCGCGATGAGGAAGCTGGAGATAGAGTTTCCCTCCTGCCAGTCGGTCTCTCTTGATATAGCGATAAAGCGTATTCTTGCTGACAGAAACACCATGCTTCAAACGTACACGAGTTTCGCACAGGCATATAAAATTCTAAAAATGGCTTAAAAGCAATGATTAATCTGCAAGTTACTAAAAAACATAAATTTTCTTAAATTACAATAAGTTGTATTTGATTTATAAGGTTTTGACTATTTATATATCATGCTGAATTAAACTTAAAAATAGAGCGTTTTTTTATTGGTGCGAAACTCGTGCAGTCGTAAAATTAACTCACGTTGTGGTAATTCTAAATTTTCATGATGATGTGTGCGATGGTTAAGAAAACGTAGAGTTATACGGGATCCGCCGTCATAGTGGGCCAAACGGCAACCTGATACCGGTGGCTTTTTCAAATAGCGTCCCAGATATTTTGCAGTCCGCCACGCATTTTTTGTCGGTTTAGCAAAATGGACATGCCAGTAATCCTTACCTTCTTCGTTTTTTCCGAGACTGAAAACTAGTTGCTGAATAGAGACTTGCATTTTTTGTCACGCTATTGGGCACCTCGAAAAACTCAAGATTTTCAATTAACCCTTGGCTTTCATTCTAAATAATTAGATTTTTTTTGATTATCACGTTACTGATTCTATCGCACATTGCCCTGGCTAGGGCCATTTGACCCATTCTGGGCGTCAGAAAGCCACGATGCACGCGCTCTGGAAGTACGCCAACCGCTTTAGGTTGTAACATGCTGCCATCATCGTCATGGCAAAATTAGCGCGCACCTGTCCAATGGTGCGGATCAGTTTTCTACCCATTTGTTCCATCGCCGCAAATGCATGTTCAACCCGTGCCCTAGTCTTTGCAATCCTGTGGTTTCGCCCTTGCTGAGTCTTGGACAACGGTTTGTTTCGATGGCCTTTACGCTGAATCTGGCTCCTATAGCCGTTTGCCT
>NZ_NHNG01000469.1:0-1582 GCF_002287155.1 Arsenophonus sp. ENCA | reverse complement strand
TCGTTTGCCATTGTTCAACCGCTGCTTTATATTTCTGCCCCGCCTTATCCACTTCAGCTTGTTGCTCGAAAACAGCATTCGATAATGCGTTAATTTTGTTCTGCTGTTCCTTGGCTTCTTTTTCATTAAACTAGTTGCTGAATAGAGACTTGCATTTTTTGTCACGCTATTGAGAATAAAAAGAGGTTTAACTTAGAGAATAAAGGTTTGAAATGATCAACAAAGAGCGGCTGTTACGAGATAATCGTTTATGTAAAGCAATCATTGGATTATCAGTCGAAGAATTGAAAAATTTAGCCGCTGAATTTTCAGCTTGTTATTTGATTTATCGGAAAAAGAATCGAAAAGATCACGAGCGGCAGATGGGTGCAGGGCAGAAAGGATTTATCCCAACCCCATTAGATAAACTGCTTTTTATTTTATTGTATTTAAAATGTTATCCGACCTATGATTTGCAAGGACTTCTTTTTGGTTTAGATAGAACACGGGCATGTCGCTGGGTAAAAATATTATTGCCGGTTTTAGAGATGACCTTGGGGCGAGAATGTGTTTTGCCCGCTCGTCAAATTCGCTCTGCTGAGGAATTTTTTCGCGCCTTTCCTGGAGTTAAAGACGTCTTTATTGATGGGACAGAGCGACCTGTCCAAAAGCCTAAGAATCTGCGTCGGCGAAAAAAAATGTATTCGGGAAAGAAAAGACAGACCACTCGAAAAGGGCTTATTATGACTGACGAAACAAGGCAAATTGGATTTATCCCCATGAGCAAAAATGGGCGCCGTCACGATAAACGCTTACTCGATAAAGTCGATATAATTCGCCATATTCCTCCTGAGGTAACCATCTGGGCAGATACCGGTTTTCAAGGTATAGATAAACAGCATCCTAACACGAGTTTCGCACAGGCATATAAAATTCTAAAAATGGCTTAAAAGCAATGATTAATCTGCAAGTTACTAAAAAACATAAATTTTCTTAAATTACAATAAGTTGTATTTGATTTATAAGGTTTTRACTATTTATATATCATGCTGAATTAAACTTAAAAATAGAGCGTTTTTTTATTGGTGCGAAACTCGTGCCTAATACACAAATCCCAAAAAAAGGAACTCGAAAAAGACCTTTATCGCCTGAACAAAAACAAGAAAATAAAATAATCTCGGGCATCCGTATTACAGTTGAACACGCCATCGCGGGTATCAAGCGCCTCGGTTGCATGACCCAAATTTTACGGAATCGTAGACCCTTTATTGATGATACCTTCTTACTCCTTAGCGCAGGTCTTTGGAATTTCCATCTCAGAACAGCGTAAAATTTACTTCAATCACCGAAACACCCTTATTTCACTATTAAGCAACACGCTTACTGCTTACTTGCAAGAATATTTTATAGATATCTTTAATGCATGGATAACCGGACAAAATATGAACATCCTGATTTTTTCTTGTTTTTAAATTTATACTAAGCGTGTTGCTTAATAGTGAAATAAGGGTGTTTCGGTGATTGAAGTAAATTTTACGCTGTTCTGAGATGGAAATTCCAAAGACCTGCGCTAAGGAGTAAGAAGGTATCATCAATAAAGGGT
>NZ_NHNG01000017.1:0-1591 GCF_002287155.1 Arsenophonus sp. ENCA | reverse complement strand
TAACAAGCTGAAAATTCAGCGGCTAAATTTTTCAATTCTTCGACTGATAATCCAATGATTGCTTTACATAAACGATTATCTCGTAACAGCCGCTCTTTGTTGATCATTTCAAACCTTTATTCTCTAAGTTAAACCTCCACGAGTTTCGCACCAATAAAAAAACGCTCTATTTTTAAGTTTAATTCAGCATGATATATAAATAGTCAAAACCTTATAAATCAAATACAACTTATTGTAATTTAAGAAAATTTATGTTTTTTAGTAACTTGCAGATTAATCATTGCTTTTAAGCCATTTTTAGAATTTTATATGCCTGTGCGAAACTCGTGCAAGAGTAAAAATGGCAGTTTTAAGGTACTGCCGATGATAACATTGGAGATCAGAGTGGAAATTTCTGTTTTACATCGCCAGGGTATGTCTATACGTGCGATTGCTCGACGGCTTTCATGCTCAAGAGTAACCGTGAGGCGATATCTTCGTAGCACTGAAGCGGCGGCGAATATGCGTTATAAATCGAGAGCGCCTAGACCCGGTAAGTTGGAGCCCTTCAAGGTATATATTCTCCAACGCGTAGAGGCGGCTAGACCTGATTGGATACCGGCCTGCGTATTGCTACGGGAGATCCGTGAACAAGGGTACACAGGCAGCTATAGCTTGCTGACCGCTTTTCTTCATCCTATGAAAAAAACGGTTACTGAAGACGTTGTCCGCTTTGAGACTGAACCCGGTGAACAGATGCAGGTTGACTTCACGATTATCAGACAGAGGAAAAACCCTTTGCTGGCATTCGTTGCCACGTTAGGCTGGAGTCGCTCGACTTTTGTTAAGTTTTACACCTGTCAAAATTCAGCAGCCTGGTGCGACGGGATTGAGTCAGCCCTACAGTATTTTGGCGGTACGCCTCGTCAGCTGCTATTTGATAATGCGAAGACCATTATCATTGAGCGTGATGTTTATGGTCCTGGTAAACACCGCTGGAACCCACAGCTTATCCAGCTTGCCGAGAAATATGCTTTTAGTCCGAAAGTCTGCCGTCCATACAGGGCGAAGACTAAAGGTAAGGTTGAACGTTTTAATCACTATCTTAAGAACAGTTTCATTAAACTAGTTGCTGAATAGAGACTTGCATTTTTTGTCACGCTATWGASAATAAAAAGAGGTTTAACTTAGARAATAAMGGTTTGAAATGATCAACAAAGAGCRGYTGTTACGAGATAATCGTTTATGTAAAGCAATCATTGGATTATCAGTCGAAGAATTGAAAAATTTAGCCGCTGAATTTTCAGCTTGTTATTTGATTTATCGGAAAAAGAATCGAAAAGCTCACGAGCGGCAGATGGGTGCAGGGCAGAAAGGATTTATCCCAACCCCATTAGATAAACTGCTTTTTATTTTATTGTATTTAAAATGTTATCCGACCTATGATTTGCAAGGACTTCTTTTTGGTTTAGATAGAACACGGGCATGTCGCTGGGTAAAAATATTATTGCCGGTTTTAGAGATGACCTTGGGGCGAGAATGTGTTTTGCCCGCTCGTCAAATTCGCTCTGCTGAGGAATTTTTTCGCGCCTTTCCTGGAGTTAAAGACGTC
>NZ_NHNG01000343.1:0-1697 GCF_002287155.1 Arsenophonus sp. ENCA | reverse complement strand
AGCGGGTGCTCATGCAAGTGCGCTATTGTACAGCCTGGTGGAAAGTGCACGTATCAATGGTCTTAACCCGTACGATTATCTTCTGGCATTGCTGACGTCGCTAAAATCCCCTGATGAAGATATAGACTGGAACGTACTGCTGCCCTGGAAAATTACCTTACCTTAAACCACGCTACCTATCTCTGTGTGGTTCCAATGACGCTTACCCTGTTTCCCTTTTTCGTTACGCTCAACCATTGAGAGTTCTTTCGCCATATCGATGCTGATGCAGTAGTCTTTCATTGGACGTTGGCGAGATTTTGCACTCCCCGATTTTGGGGAGCTCAAATTTTCTACAATTATGTAGTCCTGATTTTCAACAAATCCATACTGGTTAATTCGGTCTTTAACCCATGTGGTAAAATCTTTGCCAACTTCTAGAAATTGATGTAGATCACGAGCATTTACCGTTTGGATCAATGCGCCGTTAATGTTTTTTGTTTCGATGTTGATTAAATTTGACATAAGGATATTCCTCAATAGTTAAATTGATGAAAGATTGCCCCTATAGAGGCTGTCGCAAAAGAGGTAGTATCATGTTTTTAATGATTTCAATATTTTGATTTTAAAGAAAAAATTAAATTATTTTTATTGTAAATACCCCTTTTGCGACAGCCTCTATAGGAAGGGGCGTTAAGATTAATTAGTGACGTTTTATGAAATGGGTTAACTCACCTTCATACCAGTGATCGGTGCGAGTGGTGATTATCCCGATTTGTTGATGATGGAATTGTTCAAAAAGCTGTTTGATCTCCGCTAAAACCGAATCGACATTCTCACGCTTACGTAAAAGTCGTTTGATAACCTGTTTTTCTGCGTCATTAATAATTTGGCGCAATGACTCGGTGATGTAGTAAATGCGTCTGCATTCGTCAGCCATCAGTGGTATATGCTCTACCTGAAAACGCTCCGGTGATGGGGTGCCGGTCACTTCGCGTAAAGCCAGCCACACTGCATTACTCCATGAACGCTCAAATCGAAAACCGTTATAGGACTTACGCAAATTTCACATAAAATAGAATAAAAATTCTGTAGAGTGTTACAAATGAAACCAAGCCGCTTAAATTACTGCCAGTATCTAATGATAAGCCAAATCAATTATACCTTGACGAATTTTGCTGATCATACGCAAGATATGAGTCACGATGCGATTAATCGCTATTTGCGAAACGACCACGTAACTGGGAGCGCTTTGTGGGCGCAAGTCAGGGACGATATTAAGCTGTCTCCAGATGGCTATATTGTGTTCGACGACACAGTACTGGACAAAAACTTTTCGCACCACATTGAGTTGGTACGGCGGCAATACAGCGGTAACGCCCACCAAGTAATCAAAGGCATAGGTGTGGTAAATTGTGTGTACGTCAATCCCAGCACGGAACAATTTTGGCTCATTGATTTTCGTATTTACCATCCTGATGGTGATGGTAAATCGAAACTCGAGCACGTCGAAGATATGCTAAAAAACGTAGTTCGGCATAAGTGCCTTCCCTTTGCCGCCGTGCTGATGGATACATGGTATGCCACTAAGACACGAGTTTCGCAGTCTCTAAAAAAGAAGTATAAATTTAAAAACAAGAAAAAATCAGGATGTTCATATTTTGTCCGGTTATCCATGCATTAAAGATATCTATAAAATATTCTTGCAAGTAAGCAGT
>NZ_NHNG01000709.1:0-1711 GCF_002287155.1 Arsenophonus sp. ENCA | reverse complement strand
GTAGACCCTTTATTGATGATACCTTCTTACTCCTTAGCGCAGGTCTTTGGAATTTCCATCTCAGAACAGCGTAAAATTTACTTCAATCACCGAAACACCCTTATTTCACTATTAAGCAACACGCTTATAGGATGAAGAAAAGCGGTCAGCAAGCTATAGCTGCCTGTGTACCCTTGTTCACGGATCTCCCGTAGCAATACGCAGGCCGGTATCCAATCAGGTCTAGCCGCCTCTACGCGTTGGAGAATATATACCTTGAAGGGCTCCAACTTACCGGGTCTAGGCGCTCTCGATTTATAACGCATATTCGCCGCCGCTTCAGTGCTACGAAGATATCGCCTCACGGTTACTCTTGAGCATGAAAGCCGTCGAGCAATCGCACGTATAGACATACCCTGGCGATGTAAAACAGAAATTTCCACTCTGATCTCCAATGTTATCATCGGCAGTACCTTAAAACTGCCATTTTTACTCTTGCACGAGTTTCGCACAGGCATATAAAATTCTAAAAATGGCTTAAAAGCAATGATTAATCTGCAAGTTACTAAAAAACATAAATTTTCTTAAATTACAATAAGTTGTATTTGATTTATAAGGTTTTGACTATTTATATATCATGCTGAATTAAACTTAAAAATAGAGCGTTTTTTTATTGGTGCGAAACTCGTGACGGTAAGAGTCATTATGGCTATAAGCTTTCGGTAAACATGGATAAGAAGTACAAATTCATCAGAAAAATCGTCACCGATACGGCCAGCACCCACGACAGTCAGCATTTCGAAAGGGTCATTGACAAGGCCAACACCAATCGCAATATCTACGCCGACCGAGGCTATCCCTCTGCGGAGCGGGAAGCTTGGCTGAAGGCAAACGGCTATAGGAGCCAGATTCAGCGTAAAGGCCATCGAAACAAACCGTTGTCCAAGACTCAGCAAGGGCGAAACCACAGGATTGCAAAGACTAGGGCACGGGTTGAACATGCATTTGCGGCGATGGAACAAATGGGTAGAAAACTGATCCGCACCATTGGACAGGTGCGCGCTAATTTTGCCATGACGATGATGGCAGCATGTTACAACCTAAAGCGGTTGGCGTACTTCCAGAGCGCGTGCATCGTGGCTTTCTGACGCCCAGAATGGGTCAAATGGCCCTAGCCAGGGCAATGTGCGATAGAATCAGTAACGTGATAATCAAAAAAAATCTAATTATTTAGAATGAAAGCCAAGGGTTAATTGAAAATCTTGAGTTTTTCGAGGTGCCCTACGGTTTGTTCCATCTGATAAGCCTCGGTATAACGTTCAATTCTTTCATCATGTTTTTGTTGCGTGTAATACAAAAAACCTAACATACAACCGCAAAATAGGGTACTAAAAATCACCAAAACCACCATAATAACAGACAGGGTGTGATTCTTGTCGCGCGCATCTTCTGCCAACGTGATGGTCATTTCATTTTTTGTCTGCGCAATTAATTTTTTGAAATTTTGCGCTTCCGTTTTAGCAGATGCATTTATTTCTGCCCGATATTTTTCAAGTACCTCCTCGACGCTCTTTTCTGTTTGTTCAACGGCATCGGCAATTAATTTTAATGAACCCTCTATAGCATACTTAATATCAGAAGGTAATGCGGTGATTTGGTCGTTGACACGACCTAAATCGCCGATTAGCTCGATCATCAGCGCATCTCTGGCACTTCTTGGATTAGATTCTTT
>NZ_NHNG01000124.1:0-1760 GCF_002287155.1 Arsenophonus sp. ENCA | reverse complement strand
CATAAACGATTATCTCGTAACAGCCGCTCTTTGTTGATCATTTCAAACCTTTATTCTCTAAGTTAAACCTCTTTTTATTCTCAATAGCGTGACAAAAAATGCAAGTCTCTATTCAGCAACTAGTTTAGTAACGGACTTATCCGCCGTTTTTACCCAAAAGGAACGGATTTCAACTCAGTCACGGACAACGAGATTGCAGAACTTGAGCACATACTTAATACTCGGGGACGAAAATCGTTGGGCTATTTTTCTCCAAATGAAGTATTTTTAGCTCATCTAATGGCTGCATAACGTTTTATGGGTTTGTTGCGTTTCGACTGGGAATGGGCCATTTGAAAAAGCCACCGGTATCAGGTTGCCGTTTGGCCCACTATGACGGCGGATCCCGTATAACTCTACGTTTTCTTAACCATCGCACACATCATCATGAAAATTTAGAATTACCACAACGTGAGTTAATTTTACGACTGCACGAGTTTCGCACAGGCATATAAAATTCTAAAAATGGCTTAAAAGCAATGATTAATCTGCAAGTTACTAAAAAACATAAATTTTCTTAAATTACAATAAGTTGTATTTGATTTATAAGGTTTTGACTATTTATATATCATGCTGAATTAAACTTAAAAATAGAGCGTTTTTTTATTGGTGCGAAACTCGTGAACAAGCTGAAAATTCAGCGGCTAAATTTTTCAATTCTTCGACTGATAATCCAATGATTGCTTTACATAAACGATTATCTCGTAACAGCCGCTCTTTGTTGATCATTTCAAACCTTTATTCTCTAAGTTAAACCTCTTTTTATTCTCAATAGCGTGACAAAAAATGCAAGTCTCTATTCAGCAACTAGTTTAATATTGGCATAGCAATTCGTCCACGCTCACTTCTGGTGGAAAAAACCCGCCACCAAATGACTCGCCACATTTAAATCCGATGGTGACATCTCATCGACGGAACTCATCGGAATGTTGGCAAGACGTTCAATGTATTGTAAGCGTCATTGGAACCACACAGTGCGCTGCTGCGTGGTTTAAGGTAAGGTGATTTTCCAGGGTAGTAGTGCGTTCCAGTCGATATCCTCATCTGGGTATTTTAGCGCCGTCAGCAGCGCCAAAAGATAATCGTACGGGTTAAGTCCATTGATACGTGCACTTTCCACCAAGCTGTACAATAGCGCGCTGGCATGGGCACCCGATTCCGTATTGGCAAACAGCCAGTTTTTTCTACCAATTACAAAAGGCTTTATCGCCCGTTCGGCGCGGTTGTTGTCGATACTCAAACGACCATCCTCCAGATAGCGCATCAGCTTTGGCCATTGTTTTTGACAATAACCAATGGCTTTACCCAGATAGCCTTTCGGGAGCACCTTCGTCTTTGATAGCCAGGCTTCAAACTCCTCCATCAATGGACGCGCTTCGCTCTGTCGCCGTCGGTAAATCTCTTCAGGAGAAAGCCCTTGACACGTTTTTTCTATCCGGTACAGTTTCTGAATTAACCCTAAGGCCCAAATGGCTTTGCCTACTTTGGTATTCGGCTGGGCTCGCCGAGCCTCTTCAAATTTACGGCGCGCATGCGCCATGCAGCCAACGAGTTGAGCTTCCGTGCCATGATAACCCGCGTAGCCATCAACTTGCAGATACCCCGTATAGTTTACCAGGAATTCGCTCGGGCAACGCCCGCTGCGCGAGTCTTGGTAGTCGTAGATAACCAGGTGCGGCGTGTTATCTTCCACATTTCGCACATCACTGCCGGTGCCATAC
>NZ_NHNG01000634.1:0-1996 GCF_002287155.1 Arsenophonus sp. ENCA | reverse complement strand
AAGAAAGCACAGGATGATGAAGCCAGTGGTGAGATTGAAACAGCACATCCGGGTTACCTGGGGTCGCAGGACACTTTTTATGTTGGTCATTTAAAAGGTGTTGGTCGTATCTACCAACAAACTTATATTGATACTTACTGCAAAGTCGTTCATTGTAAACTTTACACAACGAAAAGTTCGATAACTGCTGCGGATTTATTAAATGACAAGGTTCTGCCTTTTTATGCCCAACATGGATTACCGATATTACGTATACTGACGGACAGAGGTAGTGAATATTGTGGTAAAGTTGAGCATCACGATTATCAACTTTATCTGGCTATCAACGATATTGATCACACAAAAACTAAGGCACGCTCGCCTCAAACTAATGGAATTTGTGAACGTTTTCATAAAACCGTATTACAAGAGTTCTACCAGGTAGTTTTTCGTAAGAAAATCTACGGTAATTTAGAGGAATTACAAACTGATTTAGATAAATGGTTAGAGGAATACAATAACCAGCGTACTCATCAAGGAAAAATGTGTTGCGGTCGAACACCCATAGCAACTTTACACGATGGAAAACAAATTTGGAGAGAAAAAGATTTAAATCAAATTTAGCCTGACAGATACTGTATAAATAACCGGTAACTGTCAGATCAAGTCTGAGCTACTACAACTAATTTGGGTACGCTAAGCGTTGAAATAGATCTTCGATAAGCTGTTTTTCTTCGGCTTGCATATTACGCTTCCTCTTGGTTGAAGATGAATTATTTTATTGAATTTATTATGATTACTCAATGTGATTTTCTATTATTCGGAACCAGCAACCATCATTTTAATCTCCATACTCTTTTTCTTTGATTTTTTGTTTTTGTTCTTCTTCATGATGATATGAGATATTGATTTCCTCATTTTCCTTTTCCCGTGTCGGAGATTCTTCTGTGAGTTGAATATCGGGTATTTTCTCATCATCATGCAGTAGTGCCGATTCTAGTGTTATGTCTTGCTTCTCATTAATTTTTTCTATTTCTTTATCTTGCGGTAAACTTTCAGGGATTTCATTTATAGGGATATTGGTATTATCGAGTTCAATCACAATCGAATGGTCTTTGGTATCTTTTTTTAAGGCTTCGTCAAATTGTGACAACGAATAAAGATTGATGCTGTTTTCATCATTACCCTTATTTAGTACGATATATAAGCCATCGGATGCGCCTTTGTAAGTGGCTTCTTCGATGTCTGTTTTTCCTGTATAAACGCCAACCTGAATGTGAAGATTTCCTCGTTGAATGCCGTGTTCGTTACTGACAGGTAATAATAATTCTGGTCGGTCATGGTGTGAGAATCTGGCGATTTCAACCAGGGTTTGGTCGATTTTTTGCGCTAATTTGGTGTTGCCTACTTCTTTGCTGTTATCCCAAATTCTGATTTCATTTCTAGCCAGTTGGTCTTCCTGTTTATTCAAAATGTCATGCGCGGTTACTCTGTCACCGGAATTTTTTGTGAGGGCTTCCATCCACGCCACGAGTTTCGCACAGGCATATAAAATTCTAAAAATGGCTTAAAAGCAATGATTAATCTGCAAGTTACTAAAAAACATAAATTTTCTTAAATTACAATAAGTTGTATTTGATTTATAAGGTTTTGACTATTTATATATCATGCTGAATTAAACTTAAAAATAGAGCGTTTTTTTATTGGTGCGAAACTCGTGTCCTATAGCCGTTTGCCTTCAGCCAAGCTTCCCGCTCCGCAGAGGGATAGCCTCGGTCGGCGTAGATATTGCGATTGGTGTTGGCCTTGTCAATGACCCTTTCGAAATGCTGACTGTCGTGGGTGCTGGCCGTATCGGTGACGATTTTTCTGATGAATTTGTACTTCTTATCCATGTTTACCGAAAGCTTATAGCCATAATGACTCTTACCGTGTTTTTTAGTCCACGTGGCGTCTAAATCTTTTTGTCGCCGCTTGGTTGGTTTCCAATGAGCAGGCATCGCTTCCTGCTTGAGTT
>NZ_NHNG01000450.1:0-2001 GCF_002287155.1 Arsenophonus sp. ENCA | reverse complement strand
CCATATCCTTACGAACATTAGCTATTTCTGCGGATAAATCCTTGCGGGCATCAGCTATTTCAGCAGATAGATCCTTACGGACATCAGCTATTTCAGCAGMYAKATCCTTACGRACATYAGCTATTTCWGCRGATARATCCTTRCGGRCATCAGCTATTTCAGCAGATAGATCCTTACGGACATCAGCTATTTCAGCAGATAGATCCTTACGGACATCAGCTATTTCTTTTCTAACATCAGATATATCACGCTTAACTTCTGCAATATCCGCTTTAGTTGCCACATCAGCAACCTCATGGGATTTGCGTACGACAAGCGAGATAGCCTTAGCTTGCTGGCTGGTAAGTCCAGCCGTTTGCAATTCTTCTGATGCTTGTAGTGTATCAAATGCAACTTGGCCCATTTTGGAATCTCCTGTTTTTTCTTTAGTTTAACCTATTAATGAGTGAATTATGCAAAATTTTTTTTCTACTTTGCAGCGCGGCCTTGCGCGTCTCTGGTCACGGGCAGTCGTTCAACGGCTGAATAGTACACCAGCCTGTCAACAAGTAGATGTTGCAATGATGGCAGGCGATACAAAAGCGGGCATGGAATATCTCGAGCCTTACGGCTTTACCTCGACGGCTCATTCCGGTGCCGAAGGTGTGGCGCTATTTCTCGCTGGTGATAGGTCACATGGCATTGTGATTAACATCGCTGACCGACGCTATCGGCTCAAGGGGCTGAAAGAAGGAGAGGTGGCGATCTACACGGACGAAGGTGACAGCATCATGCTGAAGCGTGGCCGGTTAATCGAAGCGACGACAGAGACGTTCATTCTGAACGCTAAAAACAAGGTGGTACTGAATACCCCATTAATTGAAACATCCGGTGCAATCAAGGCGGAGAAATCGATTACGTCTGCTGCGGAGGTGCAAGATAAAGCCGGTTCAATGAATACCATGCGAACTCAGTATAACGGCCATACCCACAAAGGCGATAGCGGCGGCATGACCGGCACACCCACTCAAGGCATGAAATAATATGACAGCCATCCCTATTCAACATGATGACCGATTAAACCGTGCCGTCATTATTTCGCTGTTCACCTGGCGACGCGCTGGACCGGATGATAACACGGATACGCCGTTTGGGTGGTGGGGTGATACCTGGCCGACGGTACAAAATGACCGGATTGGCTCTCGATTGCATCTGCTGAAACGCACAACCTTAACTCATCAGACTGCGCAAAAAGCGAAGGAATATATTGCTCAGGCGCTCAAGTGGATGACGGAGGACGGGGTGGCGCTTCGTGTCGATATTGAGGTAGTGCGCTCAGGCATCGATAAATTAACCGCAACCGTCACACTGACCTTACCTGACCATCACATAAAAACGATGACCATCAACAATTTGTGGAGCGTGATCCATGCAAACTAGCGGTTTTTCGCGCCCGACACTGCCACAACTGATAGACACCATTCGCGGTGATCTGCTCACGCGATTTAATGAAGATAACGTTTTGCGCCGTCTCGATGCCGAGGTGTACGCCAGAGTGCAGGCGGCGGCTATTCATACCCTGTACGGCTATATCGATTATCTGGCACGTAATATTTTACCGGATTTGGCCGATGAAGACTGGTTGACCCGACACGGTAATATCAAGCGTTGTCCCCGCAAAGGGGCCACCAAAGCGAGCGGATTTGTTCGTTGGGAAGGTGTACAAAATAGCATATCAATACCTTCTTATACGGAAATACACCGCGATAATGGGCAATTCTACACCACAACCACCCCGACAACATCAGCCAATGGTGTACTTCGCGTGCCCGTCGTTGCAAAAAACAGCGGTCAAGCGGGAAATTGTGAGGATGGTGTCAATGCCAATTGAATTCTGATCCACTTTGCTAAAGTAAAACTGATCCACCCCCTTTAATTTACTCGCTCAGTTCCGCTTTCAATTTTTTATGTAGCTGACCGCTTTTTAGCTTGTCTTTTAACCGATAACTTTGTCCACTAATC
>NZ_NHNG01000117.1:0-2129 GCF_002287155.1 Arsenophonus sp. ENCA | reverse complement strand
AAAAACAAGAAAATAAAATAATCTCGGGCATCCGTATTACGGTTGAACACGCCATCGCGGGTATCAAGCGCTTCGGTTGTATGACCCAAATTTTACGGAATCGTAGACCCTTTATTGATGATACCTTTTTACTCCTTAGTGCCGGTCTTTGGAATTTCCATCTCAGAACAGCCTAAAATTTACTTCAATCACCGAAATACCCTTATTTCACTATTAAGCAACACGCTTAAAGAATAGAGTGAGTCATCATCTTTCCAGTGTTTTTTTCAAATTAAAATAAAGTTCTTCTGCCATGTAGTGCAAATCTACGCACTCATCTGCACAATCATCCAGATTAAGTTGATTGAGCTTATCTAAGAGTATTAATGTTTGGCTTTTGATAAAACCCGCCATATTCAGTGCTGATAGTTCTTGTTTGTTCATCGTGTGCTAAAGGAATTAATACATTAATGAGAGAGTTGATATCGCCAATTATCTTTTCAGATTTGATAACCTCGTGGACACATTTTTTTCAGAAGAAAATTCATTCGTCACCTCATGCTTAAGTTCTACAGATTGACTGATTTTTTCTCTGCCTGTTGTCTGTTCTAAAATTGAATAAAGATTATTAATATCAAACTCTTTAGAATAGAAAGTACTAATCAATCCTAATAAACGACTATCAATCTGGGATAAGGCTGCCGCCGTTATTATTGCTTGACGATAAAAATCGCCTTTCAGTTGACTAGGTAAGTTTTCAATAAACTCAATAGCCTTTTTATCGTGTTGATATATTGAAGGATGAAGGTAAGCAGTGATTTTTTTTCGACTATTATTCATAAAGTTTTAACCTTACTCAGTTAAGACAAAGCAATCGCTTTAACTAAGGCTAATTGAGGTTCGAAAATTTTCTCTACCTTATGATTTTTGAAATAATCGTTAACATAAGAATAAATAATTTCAGCACCCCCACCTGTTAAATAAATTCGATTAATATTATTAATTTTCTCAATCTCAGAGATAACTCTGTCCGCTAAATTTTTAGAACCCTCAATCACGACTTCAGTAATATGAGTGATTTTTTTCGGGTCATTAATGACTTTTTTTAGTAACGCCATATTATTCACATTTTTAATAATTTCATCGGCGATGTAATAACTACTCGGAGATGAGGCTAGATAAAGGGCGTTGATAACAGATTTAGTGAGTTTTGATACCCCTATTTCAGAATTACCTTTAATTTCTGAAATATTGTCTAACAGACCTTGAATTACTGCGCAATCTAATGTTGTGCCACCTAAATCAACAATTAAGCTGCGTTCTAAAGAAGAAATTTTATCTTTTATTAATACTTCCCTCACTGCCGGAATAGACTCAGGCATCACCATCACGTTAACGATGTTAAAGTTTTCCCCTTTATTGATATTAACTTTCTTTAAGATATTTTCTTTTTTTCGCTGAATATTCTTTTCGTTAATTTGCGCATCTTCCGTAAAGAATTCAGTAACAGGAAGCGTCACAGTCAACTCAATATCTTGAGGGAGTAAACCTGAAGTTAAAAGCGCATGGTGAATGGCGAGTCGGTTGAGCGCGCTGTATTGGTAGGACACATGCGTTGTTTCAATAACAGAACTACTCCCGATATCGAAAGTATATTTTTTATCATCAACTAAATAATTGAATACTGGATTATTACTCAATATCTCAGTATTCCAACCTTCTTTAAAGCTATTCGGTGATATATGTGTCACTATCACGAGTTTCGCACAGGCATATAAAATTCTAAAAATGGCTTAAAAGCAATGATTAATCTGCAAGTTACTAAAAAACATAAATTTTCTTAAATTACAATAAGTTGTATTTGATTTATAAGGTTTTGACTATTTATATATCATGCTGAATTAAACTTAAAAATAGAGCGTTTTTTTATTGGTGCGAAACTCGTGTCTTGGTGGATCATTTTTACATTGGTAGCGACAGTGGTTTAAGGTAAGGTAATTTTCCAGGGCAGCAGTACGTTCCAGTCTATATCTTCATCAGGGGATTTTAGCGACGTCAGCAATGCCAGAAGATAATCGTACGGGTTAAGACCATTGATACGTGCACTTTCCACCAGGCTGTACAATAGCGCACTTGCATGAGCACCCGCT
>NZ_NHNG01000023.1:0-2422 GCF_002287155.1 Arsenophonus sp. ENCA | reverse complement strand
CTTTTTTTGTCTATAGAAGGTTCAACTAATCGCCATAGGTCTTTAGGGCGGAAACATCTACTTTTTAACCATCGGCTAACCGTGTCATGAGATAAAGGCGATGGGCTGACTTCTGATAACGCCAAACAAGAGTATCTTACACTGCTTACTTGCAAGAATATTTTATAGATATCTTTAATGCATGGATAACCGGACAAAATATGAACATCCTGATTTTTTCTTGTTTTTAAATTTATACTTCTTTTTTAGAGACTGCGAAACTCGTGACTCAGTTTTGGCTTTAAGCGACAAAACCTCCTCTAAGCTAACTCTATCCGCTCACCGGAGTCCGAGAGCAAGCGAACGGACGAGGAAGCGGAATATAACCATGGGTTATTTTTAGTGTTTAAGGTTGACTTTCAAGACGGTAACTCTTTTTCGAGTGCCTCCCTATGTTTTCGCCACTCAACATAAGCTCCAATCAATAGTTCCAGCGCCATACCATCGATATGGGTCAGGATATCGCTCGCATTAAGATCTTCGGCTATGCGCTCAAACCAATACTTTTCTTGTTTGCTAAAATGCTTAGGAGTTGGGGGTACCCATTTTTCGGGTTTTGGCTCGTTTTTATTTAAGGGGCGTTTTGAAGGATTGCCCCTCACTAAATGTAGATGTGACGGGGCTTTCGGCGGTCCTGACATAGGCGAAAGTCCTGTAAAATTTAGATTGATTTATGGTGAAAATGGGGCAAGAAAAAGGTTTTCTAACCTGCGACGATGTGAGTAAACGAGGCCATTCGCTCCTAACCTGTTGTTTATATATTGATTTTACCTCCCCCTCTCCTCTTTGCATTATAACTCTTGAGTTATAATAACTTATAAGGTATAATTTTTGATAAAAACAGTAGAGATAATTATGTGTTTAAACTCATTTTTCATCCTGAGGCACAAGAAGAAATATTGAATCTTAATACTCTCATGCAAGGTAAGATCTTGGCAGCACTTGATAAACTTGAAGCCCAAGGTAATCAGTTACGTTATCCGAACACTGATATTGTTCAGGATGGACTTTTTGAATTAAGAGCAGGAGGAAAAGATATTACGCGAACATTTTTTGCTTTTGCTAAAGGCAAAAAAATATATATTTTGCGCTCGTTTGTTAAAAAAACGCCTAAGACTCCCACTTCAGAGATTAAATTAGCACTAAAGAGATTAGAGGAATTACAATATGAAGATTAAAGGTGTTCCTTATACCAAATTAAAAGCAAAGGCATTGCAAAATCCAGATGTAATGGCCGCATATCTTGCAGAAAAGAAAAAAGAAGAATTACAAGAACTTTTAATTAACATGCGCCGTCAAGCAGGCTTAAATACTACACAAGTTGCTGAAAAAATGGGGATTACGCAACCTGGGGTAACGCGATTAGAAAAAAATGCTAGTAAAGCAAGTATTACTACACTTGAGCGATATGCCGCGGCATGTGGGGCACAGATAAAAATAGTTACGTCTTATTAATTGGAGCTATTTTAAATGTTTAAATACTAATCTTCATAAATCTACGTTGATTTCAACATTTCGCAAGCTTCCAGCAGATGCCATAAAACATTTGAACCTGAAATTACTGGATACGGGGCTGGCTCATTTGCCAAACGTATTTCACGCAATTCAAAGCGCGATGCACGGCCTGTAATAGCCACGAGTTTCGCAGTCTCTAAAAAAGAAGTATAAATTTAAAAACAAGAAAAAATCAGGATGTTCATATTTTGTCCGGTTATCCATGCATTAAAGATATCTATAAAATATTCTTGCAAGTAAGCAGTGTAAGATACTCTTGTTTGGCGTTATCAGAAGTCAGCCCATCGCCTTTATCTCATGACACGGTTAGCCGATGGTTAAAAAGTAGATGTTTCCGCCCTAAAGAGCTATGGCGATTAGTTGAACCTTCTATAGACAAAAAAAGCCCTTGTGTACTAATTGCCGATGATACATTGATTGCCAAAACACGTAGTAGAAAAATAGAGATGGTTCATTATCAATATTCAGGTAATAAGCATGATGTTATTGCTGGCATAGGTTTGGTTAATTTGCTTTGGCATGATCTGACAAGTGTTGAATCAATTCCTACACGAGTTTCGCACAGGCATATAAAATTCTAAAAATGGCTTAAAAGCAATGATTAATCTGCAAGTTACTAAAAAACATAAATTTTCTTAAATTACAATAAGTTGTATTTGATTTATAAGGTTTTGACTATTTATATATCATGCTGAATTAAACTTAAAAATAGAGCGTTTTTTTATTGGTGCGAAACTCGTGGATTTTAAAAAGTCGATGATCTTTCTTGACCCCAAGCGAGAACATCAAAAAAACCAACCCGCATTTTGATAATGATTTTTTCTCTAATACCTGAAAATAAAACGGTGATAACATGGCAAAGAATGAA
>NZ_NHNG01000432.1:0-2756 GCF_002287155.1 Arsenophonus sp. ENCA | reverse complement strand
CACTGGACTCGAAAAATGCCAATGTCGCAATGCTCGGATACAACGCAATCATATTGCATGTGCTTTTTTAGTCTGGACCCGATTAGCTCAAATTGCTCGAAGTACAGGCAAAACGCTTTATCGTATTAAGCGAGGATTGCTCGATGATTATCTTTGTCAGCAGCTCAAAAAGCCTACAATTATTATGCTATTTGCGTAAGTCCTATTAGTCACCGATACGGCGCCTGTTGATGCTATATTTGGTTTAGTCCCAGGGGGTATCACTATCACGGAATCACAGGAACCCCATTTTCGCTCTTATGAAATCAACGATCAGGAAAATTTAGGCGTTGGCTATCGGGGTGAAGGCGTGGTGAATGTGGGCGTACTCGGTTATAGCTGGGATGAATCAAAAGGGACTAATCCTGATCTAACAAAATTGGGCACAGCAGGTAACTGGAAGAAACATTTCACCAGTAACAAATTAACGGCAGGCGTAATGATAAAATTGCATCATGAAGCCAGAGTGACATTATCGGTGGATAAAACCAACGCGACAGCCAATAACAGTGATGCTGTGACCATTTCGCTTGATTACATGAAAGATAATCAACCTGTTCAGGGTAGCAATGTTGAGTGGTCAAGCACCGGTGGAAAACTGAGTAAAACAGCGACTAAAACCGATGCAAAGGGTAAGTCCAGCGTCAAATTGACCGCCAGTACAGCGGGACAGTTTACCGTTACCGCGAAAGTGGATGGTGAGACGCAAACCACAGAAAGTCTCAGTTTTTCTTAAAGAAAAATGGGTTTAAGGGGACTTTTGTCCCTTTTCTTTTGAGGTGAGCATGATTAACACGGATAAAGATTCACCAACATTTAATAGTTATGCCGGTGCTGAGGACTTAAAGCGTTATGCCCGTGAAAGAGGGGTTGATATACCGACTGATGACCTACACATTGAGTCGATGCTGGTTAATGCGATGGACTATTTAGCGTCACAGCCATGGTTAGGAAAACGAACCCGCTTAACCCAACTGCTATCCTTCCCACGCACAGGGTTATTTTATGACGGCGTGCCTGTTGCTAATGATGTCATCCCTAAGCAACTCGTTATGGCGCAATGTCGGCTGGCGATTGAGTCAGAGAACGAGGATTTACAGCCAACGTTAGGGGGCGAAGTGACCACAGAACGTATTGAGGGGGCTATTACGGTACAATATGCTTCGGGAACAAATTCGGGTTTACCCAAATTTCCCTGGTTAAATGGTTTACTCAATGGCTTGTTAGATATACGTTCTGGATTTGCCATCAACACCTTTTCGATGAGGTGATGATGAATCTTTATACTCGAATGGGTAGAACGACTGAGCGCTTGATAAAGCAGTACGGCATGGACTATGTCTTAAAAAGAAAAGGCAAATTTTATGTTGATAAAAAAGGGCAGGAAATTATCGAACCCGATGTGACATTAACGGTGGTCGGGGTAAAGACACAGTTTGCTATAAATGAAGTGGACAATTCCCTCGTTTTAACCAGTGATATTAAATTCATTGCGCATGCAAAGAGTAATATTCAACAGGGTGATATCATTATCATCGATAACAGAAATCATCGAGTGATTGCTGTAAAAGAGATAAAGCCCCAACGTCAAACTATTTGTTTCATTGCACAACTGAGAGCTTGATATGGCAAACAATTTTACAGCCGATATTAATGCGTTTATCAGCAAATCAGAAGAGAAAATGGAAGCGGTTACCAAGGTGGCATTCATAAAGATACTCGCAAGGTTAGTCATGATGTCGCCTGTCGGTAATCCTTCTATCTGGCAAGTGAATGCTAAAATAGCCGAAAAGGGAAAAGGAAAAGAAAGGAAGCCAGCAGGGTATACGGGGGGAAGATTTCGTGGCAACTGGCAAGTGACGTTTGATGAAGTRCCAATGAAAGAAACGGGACGAATAGATAAAAGTGGYGRAGTAACMCAAGCKGAGGGMAATCTTGTTATCGGTCAGTTTAAAGTGGGCATGAAGTCAGTCTATTTTTCCAATGTGGTTCCTTATGCCTATCGGCTTGAGATAGGGCATTCAAAACAAGCACCGAAGGGTATGGTACGGATCACGGCACAAGAATTTCASCAGTTTTTYCATCAKGCCATCGCWGAGCGTAAAGGATGAACCCRTTAAYYATCAATGCCGCMATMCGKGCRCAYATTGCTCAATTTGCTGAGTCTGARAATATCAAGGTKGCCTGGCCAAATTGTRAATTCGATGATATCAATGAACCCTATCTACAAYTGCACATYWTGCCAGCRACAACGAAWAATTTAAGTTTATCKCTCGATATGCCTGTATTTAGCGGTGTCATWCAGRTAAATGTGGTKGGCAAAGCAGGAACGGGCGAYACAGCCGTCATGAATATCGCTAACCGTTTARTAAACTATCTAWCAAATGGYYTWTCGATRACCGATARCCTTTTTCTAWGCGGTGAGCCARGTTTATTTYCAGCAATYWGTGATCAGGTTAATTATATCCTWCCYGTCAGCGYTCCTTATCGTTGTCACTCTACAATATAACATYGCCGCCAYMTGGYGGTTTTTYAWCAGCCAATAATGAGGTTTTATCATGGCATATAATATTCCTAATGGTTCGCGTGTTTATGTAGCTAGTAAATATGCGGATGAGATAACAATTACGGCGGCTACCAATGCGACAGAGGCGGTATTAACTGTCAATTCGCTTGGCAGCATTAAAACGGGCGATATCGTCCAGATTGATTGTGGA
>NZ_NHNG01000295.1:0-2988 GCF_002287155.1 Arsenophonus sp. ENCA | reverse complement strand
TGAGCAAAAATGGGCGCCGTCACGATAAACGCTTACTCGATAAAGTCGATATAATTCGCCATATTCCTCCTGAGGTAACCATCTGGGCAGATACCGGTTTTCAAGGTATAGATAAACAGCATCCTAATACACAAATCCCAAAAAAAGGAACTCGAAAAAGACCTTTATCGCCTGAACAAAAACAAGAAAATAAAATAATCTCGGGCATCCGTATTACAGTTGAACACGCCATCGCGGGTATCAAGCGCCTCGGTTGCATGACCCAAATTTTACGGAATCGTAGACCCTTTATTGATGATACCTTCTTACTCCTTAGCGCAGGTCTTTGGAATTTCCATCTCAGAACAGCGTAAAATTTACTTCAATCACCGAAACACCCTTATTTCACTATTAAGCAACACGCTTTATGCCCTTTCATGATCCCATAAAGCAAAATTCCCATCATTGAACGAGGAGAATACGGCGCTCTACCTGTTGAAGAATAACAGCGTTCGAAAGGTACCCAGTCTTGTTCATCCAAAATCTCTGTGACAATAAATGCCCTACGTTCACCAATTTGCTTGAGATAATCGCAAAGGGAAACAGAACCCTCCAAGATAGGTAGATTTTGCGCTTTGACAAACTTACGTTTGGTGTGAGAAGGCGATTCCAGTTTGCGAGTAAATACGGTCATAAAAGATCTGCGTTTAAAACGAATAAAGCAAATTTTAATCGATAACATGAGCTTTTGCGACAGCCTCTAGCGCCGCGTATGGCCTGAATCTCTGGCGAATGCGTCCTAGCGACATACTCAGCAAAGGCTTTCTCTGTGAAGCGCCTATGAGTCCATTTGGCGACACTCTTGGCAATCGCTTTAACCTCTGGCTCACTGAGGGGAACGGGGAACTGGACGTTATAGCCCATTGCACGCTCAAAACACGCTGCGAACCACTGTGCGAAAGCAGGCCAGCCACGACGCAGTGCAGCCCCCAAAGCCCAGAGCCTACAGGTGAGAAAGCCCGAACACCCCTAGACCATAGTGCGAAACCTTATGACCAGTGCACTACTTTCGCAGTCTCTATACCAGACTGAGCTACTCTAACTGATTTTTCTTTTAATACCCCTCAAGCCCAGAGCTGGCTTGGCTTTACAGCGTTCCACCTAACCAAGGGCAAAACCACCCCTACGGGCTGTTATCTGATATAGGCTTGTTTTAGTGCAATTCACAGGAAACCTTTCTTCTTATGGTAGTAATATGTACGGCGACTAATACCTAGTGTCTCCCAAGGCTTCAACTGTTCAATTGACGTTGCAATAATTGGCCTACCGCCGCCCTTGCTCATAAGCCCCCCTCTAGCGCCGCGTATGGCCTGAATCTCTGGCGAATGCGTCCTAGCGACATACTCAGCAAAGGCTTTCTCTGTGAAGCGCCTATGAGTCCATTTGGCGACACTCTTGGCAATCGCTTTAACCTCTGGCTCACTGAGGGGAACGGGGAACTGGACGTTATAAAGCCTGTTGCTCAATAGCAAAATTAATTGTGACTTACAAAAAAACCAGCTATTGATGATAAAATAATCAATTTTTGAATTAAAAATGACCTATATAAGATTAAAAAATAACCTATTTTTGTGTTTTTTAGATGTATCTWWYYWKWYKKYMTYRRRAKCWKTKWWATTYCWMKRYKKRRMMWSRRSSTTATAGCCCATTGCACGCTCAAAACACGCTGCGAACCACTGTGCGAAAGCAGGCCAGCCAYGACGCAGTGCAGCCCCCAAAGCCCWGTGCCTACAGGTGAGAAAGCCCGAACACCCCTAGACCATAGTGCGAATCCTTATGACCAGTGCACTACTTTCGCAGTCTCTATACCAGACTGAGCTACTCTAACTGATTTTTCTTTTAATACCCCTCAAGCCCAGAGCTGGCTTGGCTTTACAGCGTTCCACCTAACCAAGGGCAAAACCACCCCTACGGGCTGTTATCTGATATAGGCTTGTTTTAGTGCAATTCACAGGAAACCTTTCTTCTTATGGTAGTAATATGTACGGCGACTAATACCTAGTGTCTCCCAAGGCTTCAACTGTTCAATTGACGTTGCAATAATTGGCCTACCGCCGCCCTTGCTCATAAGCCCCCCTCTAGCGCCGCGTATGGCCTGAATCTCTGGCGAATGCGTCCTAGCGACATACTCAGCAAAGGCTTTCTCTGTGAAGCGCCTATGAGTCCATTTGGCGACACTCTTGGCAATCGCTTTAACCTCTGGCTCACTGAGGGGAACGGGGAACTGGACGTTATAGCCCATTGCACGCTCAAAACACGCTGCGAACCACTGTGCGAAAGCAGGCCAGCCACGACGCAGTGCAGCCCCCAAAGCCCAGAGCCTACAGGTGAGAAAGCCCGAACACCCCTAGACCATAGTGCGAAACCTTATGACCAGTGCACTACTTTCGCAGTCTCTATACCAGACTGAGCTACTCTAACTGATTTTTCTTTTAATACCCCTCAAGCCCAGAGCTGGCTTGGCTTTACAGCGTTCCACCTAACCAAGGGCAAAACCACCCCTACGGGCTGTTATCTGATATAGGCTTGTTTTAGTGCAATTCACAGGAAACCTTTCTTCTTATGGTAGTAATATGTACGGCGACTAATACCTAGTGTCTCCCAAGGCTTCAACTGTTCAATTGACGTTGCAATAATTGGCCTACCGCCGCCCTTGCTCATAAGCCCCCCTCTAGCGGAGGCTGTCGCAAAAGGGGTGGAATTTTTTTTTCAACAATATCCCACCGTGCAGATTTTCTCTTTTTCTGATTTTAGTTTGTACAAATAATAGACTGAAAATCATCCATAATATCAGAGCAACCGCTCTTGATAAGTTATAGGCCATTGCATGCAGGGTAAATTCGAGCTTTACCGCTAATAATCCCTTACGCCGGAAACGTTCCAAACCCTGAATTCCCCGCAATGCTGAAAACACAGGTTCAACCATGCTCTTTCGCTGATTCAAGATTT
>NZ_NHNG01000754.1:0-3368 GCF_002287155.1 Arsenophonus sp. ENCA | reverse complement strand
TACTCCTCAACGCTAATTTCTTCCAATCGAGGCGATTTGTAAAAACAGCAATTAGCACCGTCAGTTTCAAAGATATGTTGAGAAGCCAATTTCTTGGCAGCAATTTTCGTTTCAGATTCGATATATACACGAGTTTCGCACAGGCATATAAAATTCTAAAAATGGCTTAAAAGCAATGATTAATCTGCAAGTTACTAAAAAACATAAATTTTCTTAAATTACAATAAGTTGTATTTGATTTATAAGGTTTTGACTATTTATATATCATGCTGAATTAAACTTAAAAATAGAGCGTTTTTTTATTGGTGCGAAACTCGTGATCTCCAGTGATGGTCGCTTACATACTGCCTTAAAGCCGTTAATCAGCACCTGGCTCAATCTCACCATGCAATCGGTACTGGCGTTAACACCGAGCAGAGAAAGTCGTATCTGGACAGTGTTAGATGAGTTGCCAAGTCTTCATAAGCTGCCGGTCATTAGCGATTATCTCTCCGAAGCACGTAAATTTGGTGGCGCAACCCTTATCGGTATTCAAAACTTCTCGCAACTGGAAGCGAACTATGGCGCTCATGACGCTCGCAATATATGGGATTTGGCGAATACCAGCCTGTATTTCCGTGCCCCCAGTGGCAGTGTGGCGGAGTGGGTACAAAAAGAACTGGGCGAAACCCGTTTACTGAAATTTCGTGACCAGTATAGCTATGGGGTGGATACTATTCGTGATGGTGTGAACTTTTCCAAAGAAGATACCCGTGAAAAAATTGTCAGCTTCTCTGATATTCAGAATCTGGATGATTTAGAGTGCTTTGTCTCGCTCCGCGGGAATGTGCCGATTGTCAAACTCACGCTGGAACACAAGCAATATGAAACGATTGCCGCAGGGAAAATTGAGCGCGATGTATCCGCGATTTTTGATAATCAGATTGAGCAGGAACTGAATAAATCGGGAATTGAAAATAAAGTGGATAAATTGGTCACCGGTCGGCGTAATCAATCAAACCAAAGCAATGAAAATCAGACCAACAACCCACAGACGATGGAAATAACACCTCCTGAACCTTCTCATTATGTTGAACCGGTTAATTATTATGGCACCGCAAAAACCGGCAAACCGGTATTAGAAGCAGAAGAGAATAACTTGGATAACCCAGCACAGGAGACAAACAACAACCTAAAACATGAAAAAAGCACAGAAAAGGAGATTTAGCTTATGCTGTCGGTCAAAAATCTCACCAGTGGTGGCGCTTCCGCCAGTGCCAACTATTATGAAGAAAAGGATAACTATTACTTTGTCGGTGAAGAAGGCACTGTGTGGTTTGGTAAAGGCGCTGAGCGGTTAGGATTAACCGGCACGGTGGATAGAAACACCTTTGAGCAGATGCTGGAAGGGAAACTACCGGATGGTACGCAGTTAAGCTTTAATAAAACGGGTAAGAATCAGCATCGACCAGGCTATGATTTAACCTTTTCCGCGCCCAAAAGTGTTTCGGTATTAGCCTTGGTTGAAGGCAATACTGCGGTGCTTGACGCACATAAACAAGCGGCGGCATCAGCCCTCAAAGAGATTGAAAGTGTAACCTCAACCCGCACAATGACAAAAGGGGTCACACAAACGGAAATGACCGGCAATACAATTGCTGCCCTTTTTATGCATACCACTAATCGCAATCTCGACCCTAATTTACATACGCATGCCTTGTTAATCAATGCTACCTGGTCAGATAAAAGAGGATGGAAAACACTGTCATCGGATAAAATCAACCGCAATGGATTTAACGAAATTATCCGCGATTTACAGATTACTTTTGGGTCTATTTATCGCCAACACCTAAAAGAAAGTTTGCAGAAACAAGGTTATTCGTTTATTTCAACCGGAAAAAATGGCTTATGGGAAATAGAAGGCGTGCCAACCGAACCTTTTTCATCCAGGCACAAAGAGGTTGTCGAGGCGGTAGGCGAAACCGCTTCCGCTAAACAAAAGAGTGCCGCTGTGTTAGCGACCCGTAAGGCAAAAACCTTTACCAATATTGAGACACTCCATAAAGAATGGCAAGCGGTGCTCGCAAAAACCGGTTATTCAGCGGATAAAGTGAAAAAAGCAGAAACTATCAACCCATCAACGCCAGAAGTTAACCTTAAAGAGGCCATCCAGCAATCGATTAAGGTACTATCGGATAAAAACACCCGATTTTCCTATGATGCATTATTAACCCATGTCATTAATCGCCTTCCTTGCCAGACGAAAGTATTAGAAACATTACGCAAGGAAATTAACAAGGAGATTAAACAGGGAAATCTCGTACCACTTAATTCAGAAAGCACGCTGTTAACCACAGAAAACCATCTTAAACAGGAAAATGCGGTCAGCACGTTAATTCATCAGTTGCGGTACAGTAAACATGAATTAACAACAACACAAGAAAGCGCGTTAGCAAAAAATATTACCCAAAACAATGTCAGATTTAATCTGGTTAATCTTAAAGGCGGGTTTGCCCATGAAATTCAGGTTATCGAGGAACTTCATGGCTTGGCCAAAGAAAATAAGTTAAATACCGTGATTATCACACCGAATAAAAAAATCAGTGATAAATTACAGGAACAGGTCAATAAGAAAGTAAAAACCATCAGCATTGATGACTATTTAAATGACACACAGAAAAATAACAATAAACGGCAATTAATCGGGATTTACCAGTCTGAACACTTACCCCTTAACAAAGTTGCAGCATTACTCAGTCGTTCATATACCGAGGACGACACGATTATTGCATTAGATAGCGCCAGCCGTAAAAACAAAGGGCTGACGAGTGAAATCGCCCGTGCACTCGGCGCTGAACCGATTAACGCCTTTGAATCGAATGCCGATAAACATCTCTATTTTATCCCTGACCAGGACAAAACGAGCAGAATACAGACCGCCGCTAATCATTTTGCTAACTTTTATGCTTTAAATAAGGATGTCATCATTCAGGCAGGAAATAACCCAACAAAAGAAGCAATAACAACCAAAACCCGTGATATTTTAATCGAAAAAGGATTGCTGTCTGAAAATAAGATGAGGGTGACCACCAAAAAATCGATATTTTTAGATGCAGCCAACCGCAATCAGCGTAATACCTATAACATCGGCATGATACTTGAGCGCACCACAGAAAATGAACGGCAGCAGTATCAGATAAAAAGCATCAGCAAACAAAGCAATAAACTCTTATTACAAGACCGATTCGGCAACACCTCCGCCCTTTCAATTAATAAAATCGATAGTCACTATCGTCTCTTTAAAGTGCAAGAGATGGAACTGCGAGAAGGTGATAGAGTGAAATCAACCGGTGTGTTTGGCCAAAATATCCAGGCGGGAAAAACCTTTA
>NZ_NHNG01000082.1:0-4117 GCF_002287155.1 Arsenophonus sp. ENCA | reverse complement strand
AATGATTGCTTTACATAAACGATTATCTCGTAACAGCCGCTCTTTGTTGATCATTTCAAACCTTTATTCTCTAAGTTAAACCTCTTTTTATTCTCAATAGCGTGACAAAAAATGCAAGTCTCTATTCAGCAACTAGTTTATAGTAAAACGACTTAATTTTGATTACAGTATTTATATGAGCTATTCATTAGGTTTTCGACGAAAAGTCCTTGCGATTAAAAAAGAGAAAGGCCTAAGTATTAGAGAAACCGCTAAGCGCTTTTGTATAGGTTTTGCAACGGTATCACGCTGGATTAAGCAAATTGAACCTAAACCGGCCGCTTCCCGTAGTAGAAAGATTGATAAATCCGCATTAGAAAAAGATGTTAGACAATATCCGGATGCTTATCAAAGGGAGCGAGCCGTTCGCTTTGGTCTTTGTCAAAAAGCGATTTGGCAAGCTCTTAAAAAGAGGGGATTGACCTATAAAAAAACTCTACGTCATCCGAAAGCCGACGAAAGCGCTCGACAAACGTTTCAACAAAAAAACAACAGTATGAAAAAGAAGGTAAGCATATTGTTTTTATTGATGAAAGTGGTTTTTCACACCATACCCCGCGGATTCACGGCTATTCCCCAAAAGGTCAACGGTGTTTTGGTTTGAAGAAACAAATGTTATCGGCGCTTTATTGGGCACAACGCT
This sequence comes from Arsenophonus sp. ENCA, assembly GCF_002287155.1. Taxonomy (NCBI): domain Bacteria; kingdom Pseudomonadati; phylum Pseudomonadota; class Gammaproteobacteria; order Enterobacterales; family Morganellaceae; genus Arsenophonus; species Arsenophonus sp. ENCA. Next base: position 3,435 of record NZ_NHNG01000082.1, on the reverse strand, counting down.
GTTTGCTATCGGATTATTTGATATCAATATTAACAGCGATGTTTTCTATGCATGGGTCACACAAGTCCTTATCCCAGTACTTCCTAAAAACAGTGTAATCATGAGGGATAATGCCACTTTTCACAAGAAACAGAGTATTCAACAAGTCATAATCGATGCGGGGCATATGGTGGAATATTTGCCTACATATTCGCCAGACCTTAATCCCATAGAACATAAATGGGCACAGGCTAAACGAAAAAAAAGGGAAATAGGTTGTGATATTGATACCTTATTTTCTGTTTATATGTGATCAAAATTAAGTCGTTTTACTATACATGCCACCAACAAGGAGGCTATCATTCAGACAGGGAGTAATAAACTGAATGCCGAAATAACGCATAAAGTTCGTAACACATTAATAGAAAAAGGATTGCTGTCATCGGAATCTGTCACCATCTCAACGCGAAAATCAGTGTTTCTCGATGCCTCAAACCGTAACAACCGCAATACTTATCAGGTCGGCAATCAATTAGAAAAAATAAACGGTGACCAGAAGGAAAGATTTTTAATTAAGGACATCGACAAAAGGAGCAACACGCTTGTGTTATCAAATTCTGACGGTCGTTATACCCTACTTCCTATTCATAAAATATCTAACCACTATCAACTGTATAAGACTGAAAACTTAGAGCTGCGGATGGGTGATAAAGTGAAATCAGAGGGGCGATTTGGTGACAATATTCCTGCGGGTAAAGCTTTTACCGTTAGCCAGATAAGGAAAGGAAATTTTTTGTTTCGGGATAAAGTCTTCCTTGAAGATAATAACGGCAAAACCGTTTCCTTTTCACCGAAAACCGAAGTCCCATTAGCGTACCATTATTGCGAATCGTTAGGAAAGAGCTTATCAAAAACCAAAACGGTGATTGCTATCACCAATGACCGAGAACTCAACGATAGCACGATTAATCAGATTAAGCGCAGTGGGAAAACAGTTATTGCCATCACCGGACACGATAAAGCCACCATTGATAAAAAAATGGCCTTTAACGATGTAAAAATGGAAACCATCAGGGCAGAAAAAAACGATTTTTATAAGGTAATAAATAACCAGACCACAAAACAAAATCCGGAGGAAGATATACAAAAAGCCATCGAAATTGCTATCGATAAAGTAACCGGCTCAAAGGTCTTTTTTAATGGCGCCGCAGTGATTACAAAAGCGGTTCAGTTATTACCCCATACGCCCATTGAACAGATTGCCGCTCAGTTTGAAAAACAGTTAAAACAAGGCGATTTTATCGCTATTGATGGCAGTTTTAACACATTGATAGGAAATTTTATCGAAAAATCAACCTTTGAGAGAGCATCACTCATACTTAAACAGATTTTAAAAGGCAAAAACACCCAGTTACCCCTGATTAAACAAAATCTACCTATTGATACCACTGGACTTACAGAAGGACAACAAAAAGCGGCCGAAAAAATCTTACGCTCACCTGACCAGATTGTCGCCATTCAAGGTTATGCAGGCGTGGGGAAAACCACCCAGTTTAAAACCGTGGCAAAATCGCTTAAACAGAACCGACCCGACATCACGCTAATGGGACTCGCGCCCACCCACAAAGCAGTGGCAGGAATTAACGAAGCCGGTATTTCATCACAAACCATTGCCAGTTTTCTGAATGAAAATAATACCGAAACCAACTTTAAAAATACCCTGTTTATCATTGATGAAAGCGCAATGATAGGCAATAAAACCTATGCAACCTTATTAAAAAACATTACTGAAAAATCAGGGCGTATTGTGCCTTCCGGTGACCGGCAGCAACTCAAGTCTTTTGAAAGTGGCGTACCATTTAAAGTAACGCTCGAGCGCAGTGCCGCAGACACCATAGTGATGCGTGAAATTGTTCGACAAAATCCGGAATTAAAACCCGCCATCGAAGCCGTGATAGCGGGCAACATCAAACAATCGCTCGCCGTCATTAACAGCGTGCCGCCAGATACCGTAACAAGGATGAAAAAGAGTGATATTCCCAATAATTCAGTGGTTGACCTCAAAGGGAAAACGCAGGAAGAAAAGATAGCCATGATTGTAAAAGAGTTCACCAGCAGAACAAAAGACGCACAGGATAATACCCTCATTGTCACCCCATTAAACCGTGACCGAACCGTGATTAATGAAGCGATTCACCAAACGCTTTACCCGGATGACAAGCAAAGCTTAACTATCCCGGCCTTGCAACGCATTAATCACGCGGTTGCTGACCTTAAAACCGTGGATTTTTGGCAAACAAACACCGGTAACATCGCCAAAATCAATCAAACCTATTATCACATTAACGAAACGTCATCAGATGGCACCCTTTCACTTCATCAGTCTGACAATCAGCAGGCGCATTATCGGTCAGTGATAACCCTTAATCCGGATACCGTCACATTGTATCAAGCGCAGACGATAGCCGTCAGTACAGGCGAAAAAATCAGGCTGACCGTCACCGATAAAGAACGCATGGCGGCAAACAATGAGGTGGGAATAGTAAAAAAAATCGAAGGGGATACCTTGTTAATTGATTTTAATGGCAAGACGTTAACCTATCAGCCCAATCAAGCGATGAGCGACCGGCATCTTGATTATACCTATGCGGTTACCGCTTATGCTTCACAGGGTGCATCCGTGCCTTATGTAATTGTTTATGATGGTGCCAGTGACAACAAAGCAAAACTGGCCGCGCTAGATAATACCTATGTCGAGTTTTCACGCAGTAAAGCCCATGTACAGGTTTATCTGGACGATGCTGAGAAATGGATAAAGCACATTGAAACCCATAGCGGTGAGCGTTTTTCGGCCCATGATTTTATCAAACGTCAGGATGACCAATTGGCAGGGAGTGAAAAAACGTGTGGGAACAAAGCAAAGTTATCACCCAAACCACATTAGCGAAAAAAGTAGACCCCGTTATCGCCGAGGCAGGAAGATTAAGCACCCTCAATAAAACGCCTGAAATCCTATTACCGGTTGTCAATGAAAATGGCATTCACCGCGGAAATTACCATCTACCAGCGGGGATTTATACGGGCAATATTGATTTTGAAAGAGCCAGTTATCAGGGTGCGAAAGAAGGCAAATACATCACGAGTTTCGCACCAATAAAAAAACGCTCTATTTTTAAGTTTAATTCAGCATGATATATAAATAGTCAAAACCTTATAAATCAAATACAACTTATTGTAATTTAAGAAAATTTATGTTTTTTAGTAACTTGCAGATTAATCATTGCTTTTAAGCCATTTTTAGAATTTTATATGCCTGTGCGAAACTCGTGTAAAAAAGAAGTATAAATTTAAAAACAAGAAAAAATCAGGATGTTCATATTTTGTCCGGTTATCCATGCATTAAAGATATCTATAAAATATTCTTGCAAGTAAGCAGTGTAAGATACTCTAGTTTGG
>NZ_NHNG01000243.1:0-4838 GCF_002287155.1 Arsenophonus sp. ENCA | reverse complement strand
AAATGTTCCGGTAAGTGGATAGCCAGAAAGTCTCTTGCAACAGACAAATCACCGAGAAACTTCTTAAAAAACCCGTCATGGTGCGAAAGTTGGGAAGTCATCAATACTCCTTACGTTTTCACCATGACACGAGTTTCGCACAAAACTAATTTGGGTACGCTAATAAAACACGGATGTGCTCAGCAATAGCATTTTTGATTACGTCCCAATTTTGTTGGTAAAGGGTTATTTTTTCAGATATACGACGTTTATGTTGTTCAAACCACGCAGAAATAGCGAGAAAAATATGATTTCTTTGCGCTCGGCTCGTGCGAGCCTGACAGCGTTCAATACCACAATTTTGTTTAACTTCTCGATGATAAACTTCAACAGACCAACGGGCATCCATGATAGATTTGACGTATTCACGGGTGGGATTCTCTTTGTTTGTTACTATGTAATCAATACGGCCGTTTTTGGCTGTAAATTTGAAAACAGTCACCCAACCGTAGCCTCGTAAGTGTATTGGAGTTCCTTCTTCTGAGATGTCTAACTTGTTCAGTTGTTTATTATGGTTAACAATCCTGTTTTTCCTCAGCGTGGTTACCCAGACCCAACCATGAGAGCGAATTGATTTCAGATTATCTAGGCTAGAATACCAGGCATCCATCACTACCGCTTCTGGCATGATCCCTCTTTTTTTAGCAAGAGCCAGCATTTCGGAAAAGTGCGTGTTTTTTGTTTTTCCATCAGAATCTTTATCATAAATACGATAGTCAATAGGAATTGATTCAACACTTGTCAGATCATGCCAAAGCAAATTAACCAAACCTATGCCAGCAATAACATCATGCTTATTACCTGAATATTGATAATAAGCCTGTTGCTCAATAGTGAAATAAAACTGCTTTCAATAAAAACAAGTTAGATACATCTAAAAAACACAAAAATAGGTTATTTTTTAATCTTATATAGGTTATTTTTAATTCAAAAATTGATTATTTTATCATCAATAGCTGGTTTTTTTGTAAGTCACAATTAATTTTGCTATTGAGCAACAGGCTTAATGAACCCTCTATAGCATACTTAATATCAGAAGGTAATGCGGTGATTTGGTCGTTGACACGACCTAAATCGCCGATTAGCTCGATCATCAGCGCATCTCTGGCACTTCTTGGATTAGATTCTTTTTCATCCATTCTATTCAATCTCGGTTAATTGGTTTGTTTGAATAAATTTTCATAAACGGAATCCAGATTTCGTTTAACGCTTTTAGCCAGGGCTTTAAGGCCAAACATATCCGCCCAATGATTTCTGTCTTTTTCGCTGGCCTCTTTGTTATTTTTTAATAAGGATTTGTAATCCGTTTCGTCAGAAAGGAGCGCATCCACTGTTAATCCTTTGATAGACAAGGCGTCAAACAGCTCATTTTCAAAAATGGCGCACTCTTTATTCAGGGTAAAATTTTTCGCTTTTTTATGATGATTAATCACAAAAAAAATTCTTCATCAACGTCATTATCCACTCTGTTGAAAATCACTTTTATTTTTTCTTTCGCAATGCCAATACTTGAAAGGGTATTAATCATCAACACGGTTTCTTTTTGTTCTTTTGTGCCCGATGTAACAGGAATCAGAAACAAATCAAATTCTTCATGTGAGTCATCAAACTTTATCATGTTATTCATAAATTCTTCGATATTAGATGCGCCAATATCAATAATTGCAGCCTCTTCAAGCATCATTTTCTTAAATAATGTTCTGAATTTATTGCCATCCATTTTTTCAACGTCAATCCCTAATCCCTGAGCCGTTTCATTGATTGATTCGATGGCAAAAACTGGCGCCTGCATCCGAGGCGATAATAAGTGAGCGGCAACCGTGGTTTTTCCAACGGTTCCGGTATAATTAAGTATGGCAATTTTCATTTTTCAGGCTCCTGATAATTTTCTAAGTCTTCCAGATTAATAGATTGTTCTCTCAATTTTTTTAAATCTGACGGGTTACGGATTTTTTTTACAGTTTCGGGTTGATTTGTTTTATCTAAATTTTGTGGCTGACTGATGTTCTTGGTTGTAGTTACCAATCGTATTTTTGCGAGCAGATCAGCGCAGTATTTTTGGATGTAACGATTAAATTGGGATTCACTGAGAGAAAATTGATAGGTTTTAACTAAGTGCAGATAAATTTGTCGGTTTGTCTCTCCTTCGTGAAGTTTTTCTCTGATCTCATTAAGGTATTTAATGAAGACAGAGCGCCCAATTCTTGATTTTGATCTCCAGTCCTTCATTGTTTTGCCTTTAGCCTAATCGATTTTTGTTGGAATGCTTATTAAAGCATATTAATGCGTACTAGTGATTAGTAATGACATTATACATCAATCAATTGCGTGTTAAAGCGTTTTATTGCGTAATAGTGAATATTAATGAATTCCTAGATCAGTCATTGAAATACCAGAGGCACGTCACCGATGTTTACAATGGGCGAAAGCCCACTGTAAAATCGACCGTGCCAAAGGGGTCCCCCCCTTTGAAACCCCAGGCAAAAACAGGTTAATTTTTCTGGCAGAAAAATGGCGATGGTCAGGCCACCTCTGGCCCGTCATAATCGGCGTCCGATTGCGGTGTTTCGGTTTCATTTTCATGGTGTCTATCCATAGGGGTGGCTTGCCAGATGCGTCGTTGACCGGATTTGTTCACCGATTTTCCATCGGTTTGTGTTTCTGTCCACTTAACCGGGACAACGCCTTTATCTTCAAGTCTAATTAGCTCATTCGTTTCAAGGCCCGCAACGGCATCTTCCAGCCCAACACCCCACAGAGTCTTGACGCTGCCATCATCAAGTTGCAATTTCACAAAATAACTGTCATTGCGTTTTTCTTCCGGTTTGTTCATGTCGGGCTTAAATTTAAAGGGGGCTTCGCCGTGTTCGACCAGATAGCCTTCAAAAACACCCGGCTTGTCTGTTGAGCCTGATTGAGTTTCCTTTTCTGGCTCACCTGACGCTGTTTTTTGATTGTCGAGCGGTATGTTTTCTATCTCAGTCGCATTATTCGGCTTTTCAATACGTTGCCCAGTTTTTTCAATCGCCAGCTCTGCTTTTCTGGCCTCTAGTTGCTGATTCATTTCCTTGTCCGTGAAATGAATATCCAGATTGTTTTTAGCCACCACTTCAATTATCTGGTCTTTAAACGCCTGACTTCCCTTAATCGTTAAGGTACTGCCAAACTTTTCTTTGGCAAGTGTCAGGGCAACCATGAGTGCTGAATCGGTCATGGCGGCTTTTCGAACCGTAATGGCATTACCCGTATCAACAAACAGGGTGCGATCGGTTTTTTTATCCAGATAATGTACATTTTTGCTTAGCTTTGCGCGCTTGTATAAAGATCCAACGCTGAAATTGCGCGTTTCTCATTATCCGCGCTTTTTCGCTCTAATTGCGCCTGTAAATGCCGAATGAACAATTCAAAGCGCGATTTCGCCGGCATAGCCTTGTCATCAGGTACAGCGGCACTAATTGAGTTGTCCGGCGTACGGGATGAGGCACGAGTTTCGCACCAATAAAAAAACGCTCTATTTTTAAGTTTAATTCAGCATGATATATAAATAGTCAAAACCTTATAAATCAAATACAACTTATTGTAATTTAAGAAAATTTATGTTTTTTAGTAACTTGCAGATTAATCATTGCTTTTAAGCCATTTTTAGAATTTTATATGCCTGTGCGAAACTCGTGTATACGACATTTTGTAGGCATAGGTGGCTTTTTCAATCTTACCGCTAACATCCGGTGTGATAACCACAACTATCCGGCTACCTTCTTTATGCCAGGTCTGCCGCCGTAATGGATATTCCCGCGTGACAGTTCTGGTTTGCGTTTCACTTGTCCACTCAACGCTTGCCGTGTTGGTACAGGTACTGATAATGGTTTTCCTCCGTGCACAAACATGCGCTTTAAAGCTCGACTGGCTAATGCTTTTTTTACTGCGCTGCTCAGCACTGCCTGCCGTAATGCCTTCGGCATTTTCCTGTATCATCTGGCTGTTTTTCACCCTATCCGATTGCCAGTCGATTTTATCTTTGGGATTATTGATATAGGTTTCACGGGCGAGCTTGCCTAATTCACTGTCATTCAAGGGCTGATTGGCGGCATTGCCTGTTTTCGCTGCATGTTGATAAAAATCCGCCTCATTGGGGTTGGCGGTAAAATTGGGCAGTTCTTTTTGTGGCTGAAAATCCTTAAGGTAGACTCTGCCAGCGTTTGTGTTTGTTCGGCAAGGTCATAACCTTCTTTCGCGGCACTATCCATGTTACTGGCTGATGCCGTCATCGCAAACATAAAGAGCGGCACGGTCAGTGTTTTATTCATCGCGGCACGCTCCATGACGATTGATTTGTGTGAGACCTTCATCTAACGCCACTGAGCCATACACGATATCAAACGCCTTGCCACAGCGTTTAACCAGCGCCGGCACCTGGGTAATGCCATAATAGTCAAAGCGCAGCGGATCAACCTGGATGCCTGCTACCTTATATCTTGATCATTGACTGTCAAAGGTTAATGATCCCCAACTGATCATTGGGATGTTACCGGTGAGTTTGTACGCTGCCTTAAGCTTAGAGCTTGTACCTCAGATTAAACCCTGGTGACATATTCATCATCGTCTTCAAAACCGAACGGTATCTTGTGCTACGAGCACGTATTTATAAGGAAGGTTAGGACGATATATTCAATTATCTGTTTTTCATGAGAGAATTTACCATGATCAAAACCTCAGTGGGTATTGATGTCGCTAAATTAAAATTCGATGTTGCAGTATGGGTTGAGAGAAAAAAATATAAAACAAAGGTGTTTTCAAAT